>JAVEDA010000180.1 GCA_030841195.1 Actinomycetota bacterium
CGCCATGCGGGTCGGGGGGAAGCGTGCCGTGCCGGAAGCCGACGTGCAGCTGTTGGACGACCGGGGTGGTGCCGACGACGCGGTCGAAGACCGTCGGGGTCACCAGGACCACGTTGTCCGGCGGTGCGCTCACCCCGGCGCCCGGCGCGAGACCCACGACCTGGAAGAACGAGTCAGCGGCCGGCATCTCCACGACCCCGGCGGCGGTCAGCGGCGTCGCCCCGTTCGCGGTGCGCACGGTGAACCGGTCGCCCGGCGCTGCCGCCAGGTTGGCGGCTGTCTGCTGGAGCAGCAGCACGCCGGATCTCGCGCCGAGCAAGTGGCGGAGCTCGCCGGGAAAGGCCTTGTCGTACGACGGGGGTATTGCCACGACGTACGCGGACCCGGTCTGGCGAGTCCCCGAAGGACCGGTCGACTCCAAGGCCGCGACATGCGCGAAAGAAACCGGCTGGACAGTGCGCAGGCCGGGCAGTCGCGCCACCGCCTTGGCCACCGACGTGGCCCTGCCCTGGGGAGTGACCTGGACCTGCCAGTCGACCGGCACCGAGGCGGCGGCGCGGGTCGTGAGCGCCGCCCGGCTCTGCGTGACGAAGGCGCCCAGGCTGGCGACGAAGGCCACCGCGACCGCGATGCTGATGGCGGCCACGAGGAGCTCCAGCGGGCGGCGCCGGACCAGACCGGTCAACCAGCGGGTGGTCCTCATCGGGTGCCGGCCCGGGACAGGTGACCCTCGGGGGTGACGACGAGCTGGTGATCGAGCATGGCGGCAAGCTCCGGGTCATGAGTGGCGATGACCAGGGCGCCACCGGTGGCGGCCACCCCGTCACGCAGGGCGAGGGCTGCCTGGTGGGCATGCGCCCGGTCCAGGGCGCCGGTGGGTTCGTCGGCGAGCACCAAGCGGTGGTTGCCGGCCAGGGCCCGGGCGATCGCAACTCGCTGCTGCTGGCCACCCGACAGCTGGGCCGGCAGGGCGTCGGCCGCGTCCGCGACCCCCATCGCGACAAGCGCAGCCGACGCGGATGCCCGCGCCTCCGCCGCGCCGATGCCTCGCAGTCGCAACGGCAGGGTCACGTTCTCCAGCGCACTCAGCTCGGGCATCAGCGACGGTGCCTGGAAGACCATCCCGATCTGGGCTCGCCGGCGGCGCGGGTCGGGGGCCAGCCCCGGCCAGCTGACCCGGCCGGTGGTCGGGGCGAGCAGACCGGCCAGGACCAGCAGGAGGGTGGTCTTCCCGCTGCCGGACCGGCCCGTCAGGGCAACCCGGGAGCCGGCCGCGACGTGCAGCTCGACACCCCGAAAGACGTCGCTGCTGCCGAACCGGACACCGACTGCCTCGGCGCGGACGAGCGCGTCCCCGTCAGTGCTGCTCACTGGACCCGGCCGTCCACGAGGTGGACGACCCGGTCGGCGGCCTCGGCGACCGCCGTCGAGTGCGTCACCAGGACGGTGGCGCCGTCGGCCGGCTGCAGGGCGCGGAGGAGCTCGAGCAGCGTCAGTTCCTCGTCCCTGCTGACCTCGGCGGTGGGCTCGTCAGCAAGCAGCAGCGCAGGTGAGCCCGAGAGTGCGACGGCAAGGTTCGCCCGGGCCGTCTCGCCGCCGGACAGCGTGGACGGCCGCGCCCGGGAGCGGTCCCGGAGTCCGACCGCCTCGAGGAGGGCCACCAGCTCGCCGACCGAGGGACCCGGGTGCCGGAACGACCCGGCCAGCCGGAGGTTCGCGAGCACGTCCAGGTGCTCCACCAACCCGCTCGTCTGGGTCAGCACGCCGATCTGCCGGCCGCGGAGGCGGGCCTGGACGTCAGCGGACTGGTGGCTCATCGGTAGACCGGCGACGGTCACGCTTCCCCCATCGGGATCGTCGAGGCCGGCGAGCAGGTTGAGCAGGGTGGACTTTCCCGACCCCGACGGCCCGACCACCGCGACCATCTCTCCGGGCAGCAGCGTCAGTGATACGTCCCGCAGGGCGGCTACCTCCTCACCGCCCCGGCGGAAGAAGCGGTGCAGGCCCTGCGCGTGCAGCACCGGCGTCACCGGATCCGCAGACTCTGGGACATGGTCCGGTAGGCGTCGACGTTGTCGGCCCCGACCGGTCCGTAGAGGTCCATCCGGACCAGCCGACCCGAGCTGAACACGACGTACTCCTGGACCTCGTCGCGGTACACCTTGCCGGTGACCGGGTCGGCATCGGAGTTGCGCCGGAACACGATCCGTACCCCCCGGCCGCCCGGCAGGCTCACGGCGGTGATGTCTCGCAGGTGGAACGCAGGCACCGACTGCTGTAGCCGTGGCAGATCGGTCGACCGGGCAGAGGCCACGGTGGGGGCGTTCGTGGCGGCCGTGCTTTCGGCCGTCACTCCGTTGAGCTTGTCGGTGAAGTTCACCTTCGTGCCGTTGCCGGTCTGAGCCCAGCCCTCGGGGTGGGTGAATGTGTAGTGACCGGCGGCGTTCCGGTAGCGCACGAAGGCGAGGTTGTCGGGGATGTCGCCCGGAGGGTTGCTCTCGGCGGGCACCGGCGCCACCCGGCTGTGCGACGGCGACGACCCGGGCGAAGCCGGTGACGTGCTGGCGGACGGCGCCGGCGCCGATCCGGCGGCTGAGGGCGCGGTGGCTGAGGTGCCGCTTCCGCTGCACGCCGCCAGAGCGACCAGGAGCAGGGCCACGATTGGTGTGGCGCGGGTGACTGTCGAGGAGTGCGGGGCCAGGTTCACGAGGTGACGATCACAGGTCGCCGATGAGACCACCATGAGAGCTTCAGGCTCCCTTCAGGCGTCACTGCCTACGGTGCGGATAAGCCACAACGAGAGGTCGCACCTATGAAGAAGAACCTTGCAATCGGCACTGCTACGGCAGTTGCCCTGCTGGCCGGCGGCACAGGAGCCGCCGTTGCCAGCGGTGACCAGGGCGACCACACCGTCGGAGGCAGCAAGGCGGGCCGAGCGACCGCCGCGGCACTCAACATCACCGGCGGCGGACGGGCGAACTCGGTCGAGCGCGACCACGAGAACGGAGCCACCTGGGAGGTCGAGGTGACCAAGCCGACCGGAGACACGGTCGATGTCCGCCTCGACAGGAACTACCAGCTCGTCGTCATCGAGAGCGACCACGCGGAGACCGGCCGCAGCTGAGCACGGACCGAGCGTTGTCTCCCACTGGGGTCCACCTGATGGAGCCCGTGCTACTACACTGGCGGTAGTCGCCGATGCAGGTTGCCTCGTGATGACGCGGGAGGTCACTATGCCGAGCCCGAGGGCCGGTCGAGGCGGCCGCAGGCCACCCGCGCGACGGGAACGTGGAGAGCTGGCGAATGAGGTCGTGGCGGCCGTCACCGGCGCCGACCGGCCATTGACGCCCGCCGAGGTTCTCACCGAGCTGGGCGGCGACCTGGCCTACACCACCGTGATGACGACCCTGGCCCGCCTGCAGGAGAAGGGCGTCCTTACCAGGGAACGCGTCGGCCGGGCTTTCGCCTATGCGCCCGCGGACAGCGCCGCCGTCACGGCCCGCAGGATGCGCGACGTCCTCAACACCGGCGACGACCGGGAAGTCGTCCTTGCCCGGTTCCTCGACGAGCTCCATCCCGACGAGGTACCGCTGCTCGCTCGGCTCCTGCACGAGGCAGAAGGACGCTAGCCGTGCACGTGGCCGTGTACCTGCCGCTCCTGTCGGGTGCCTTGCTCGGCCTTGTGGCCCAACGGCTGGCCCGCCTCCTGCCGCCGGCGACGGCGGCGTGGCTGCTCACCTGCGCGGGCGTCCTGGTCGCGACGGCCACCAGCTTTGCGCTGGCGATGCTCGCCGTGACCCTGGTGGGCGAGGCTGCGCCGATCGCAGCGCTGGGTCCGTGGTCGACGACCGCGCTGGAGGCCGCGAGCCCTGTCCCGGACGCGACGTCGGTGCTCGCCGGGCTGGCCCTGTTGGTGATCGCGGTCCTCGCCGGCCGGGTCGCGATCCGCCGGGCCAAGGCTGCGGCCGCGGCGCGCCGCCTCTGCGCGGCCCTCGGGGGCGGTCCTGGCGACCTCGTCGTGGTCGACGACCCGGCTGTCGACGCCTTCGCAGTTCCGGCACTGCGGGGGAGGGTGGTGGCCTCCCGCGCCTTGCTCGCCTCGTTGCCGGCCGACGAGCGCCGTGCGGTGCTCGCCCACGAGAGCGCGCACCTGCGGCATCGCCACCACCGTCATCGCCTGGCGGTCGAGCTCGCGGCGGCCATGAACCCGTTGCTTCGTCCCTTGGTCGACGCGGTCGACTACGCGACGGAGCGCTGGGCGGACGAGGATGCGGCCGCGGCCCTGGGGAGCCGGGCAGTCGTGGCCCGCGCTCTCGCTCGCGCCGGCCTGCGCGCGGCCGCCGCCGACCGGCGCACTGTCTGGGGTGTTGCGTCGATGTCGGCAACGGCGGACCCTTCCCGGCTCATCCTGCGGGTCGAGGCGCTGCTCGCCCCGGCCGCTCGGCGCCGGCCAGGGCTGGTCTGCGCAGTCGCGATGCTGGTCATTCTGACGGTCGGCGCGACGGTCGAGGCGCAACGAGACAGCGAGGACCTGTTCGAGGACTCGACGGTGACCGTGGCCGTGCACCAACCCGGACCAGCGCTGAACCCCTAGCCCGACCAGTTCCACCCTCTGTTATAACTACTGAGAACGTAGTAGTCAGTGGCGGGAGGTGCGGTGTCGGAGTGAGCTGGTCACGACCCGACCCGCGTCTGGCTGTTGGTGTCGCCCTGGTGGCGATCGTCCTCGCCGCTGTCAATCTCGGGGACTCCGAGTCAGGCGGGATCAGCACGCTGGTGCCGGGCTCGGCGTCCCCATTGCCGAGCGGCCCGGACCCGGTGTCCGCCCGCGCCGGGATCACCAAGATCAAGCACATCGTGATCGTGATGCAGGAGAACAGATCCTTCGACAGCTACTTCGGGACGTTCCCCGGGGCTGACGGTCTGCCGCGCGGCGCCGACGGTCGGATCGCCGTCTGCCTGCCCGATCCCCAGGCATCCAGCTGCGCTCGGAGCTATCACGACCGCAACGACGTCAACGGTGGCGGCCCGCACCGGTATGACCACGCGATCGCTGACATCGACGCCGGTGCGATGGACGGATTCGTGCGACAGGCCGAGCGGGCCCGAGCGAGCGGCGCCTGCACCGATCCGAACGCCCCGGACTGCCTCAAGGGCGTGTCGCGCAGCGTCATGGGATACCACGACGGGAGAGACCTGCCCAACTACTGGGCATATGCCAGGTCCTACGTGCTGCAGGACCGGATGTTCGAGCCGAACTTGTCCTGGAGCCTGCCTGCCCACCTGTTCACCGTCTCGGAGTGGTCCGCCAGCTGTGCCAGCCACGACCCGACGAGCTGTCGGGGAGCGGTGGAGGCTCCCGACCTTCCGACCGACTTCGCGCCCAAACGACGGCCGACACGCGCGGCGCCGACGTACGCGTGGACCGATCTGACCTACCTGCTGCACCGGGCGGGCGTCTCGTGGCGCTACTACGTCTCTACGGGAGCAGAGCCGGACTGCGAGGACGACGCGGCCCTGACCTGCCCTCCGGTCTTTCAAAACCCACGAACCCCCGGCATCTGGAACCCGCTGCCCGCCTTCGACACCGTCAAGCAGGATCACCAGCTCAAAGACATCACGTCGGTGGCGCAGTTCCGGCGGGCTGCCGCCCACGGAACGCTGCCCGCGGTGAGCTGGGTGATCCCCTCGGCGGCCGTCAGCGACCACCCGGCCGCGAAGATCAGTGACGGGCAGACCTACGTCACCGGACTGGTGAACGACGTCATGCGCGGCCCCGACTGGTCGTCGACCGCGATCTTCCTGACCTGGGACGACTGGGGCGGATTCTACGACCACGTGCAGCCACCCGTCGTGGACGGCGCGGGATACGGCCTGCGGGTGCCCGGCCTGGTCATCAGTCCGTACGCCCGCCAGGGCTACATCGACCACCAGACCCTCAGCTTCGATGCCTACGCGAAGTTCATCGAGGACCGTTTCCTTCGCGGCCTCCGGCTCGATCCGACCACCGATGGTCGGCCGGACCCACGCCCAGACGTCCGGGAGAACACTGCCGGCCTCGGGAACCTGCTCGCGGACTTCGACTTCGGCCGCCCCGCGCGCGGACCGATGCTGCTGCCGCTGCGCCCCCGCACCGACTTGGTCCAGGGTCCGCAGCAGCCGCTGACTTCGCGTGCATCCGGCCGCTGAACCAGGCGTAGACTACTACCGAAGTGGTAGTAGGTATCGGGAGCAGCCGGCCGCACCAGGGAGAGCGAGGTCACATGCCTGCTCCGCTCGCGCCCCTTGTCAGCGTCGTGGTGCCCATGTTCAACGTCGAGCGCTACCTCCTGGACTGCCTCGATTCCCTGGCGGGCCAGACGCTGCGCGACCTCGAGGTGGTCCTGGTCGATGACGGCTCGACGGACTCCACTCCCTCGATCGCCGCGGCCTTCGCCGCCCGGGACAACCGTTTCGTGCTCGTGCGGCAGCCGAACAGGGGCCTCGGTCAGGCCAGGAATGCCGGCGCCGACCGGGCCACCGGTGAGTACCTGGCGTTCGTCGACAGCGACGACATGGTCACCAGCAACGCCTACCGACTTCTCGTCGACTCGCTCGCCCGCACCGGATCCGACTTCGCCACCGGCAACTACCACCGTCTGACGAGCGTCGGCACCAGGCAGGCCGGGATGGTCTTCACCGCCTTCAACGCGAACCGTCCGCGCACCCACGTGTCGAAGCACCCAGCCCTCCTCAACGACCGGACGGCTTGGAACAAGCTGTTCCGCCGCTCGTTCTGGGACGAACACGGGTTCCGGTGGCCGGAGGGTGTGCTCTACGAGGACATCGCGGTCACGCTTCCGGCTCATGTTCTCGCGCAGAGTGTGGACGTCATCCGGGATCCTGTGTACCTCTGGCGTGCACGGGTCGGCGACGCGGCGTCCATCACGCAGCGCCGGACCGAGCCGCGCGCGATCCGCGACAGGTTCCGGGCGGTCGACCTGGTGAGCCGCTTCCTCGACGAGCGCGGTCAGCACCACCTCAAGGACCTCTACGACCGCTCGGTGGCCGCCCAGGACTTCCGGTACTTCCTCCAGCACCTCGACGAGGCGGACGACGAGTTCCGAGTCCTGTTCCTGGACCTCGCGAACGACTTCTTCGACCGTTCCGCCCCGGACGTGTTCGACGGCCTCCGCTCGCTCGAGCGGCTGGAGTGGCACCTGCTGCGCCGGCGTCTCCTGCCCGAGCTTCTCGAGGTGCTCCGCTTCGAGAAGGCCGGCGAGGCTGCCTGGACTCCCGTCGTGCGGCACGGTCGGAAGATCTATGGCGACTATCCGTTCCGCGGTGAGGACGACCTCAAGGTGCCGTCAGAGATCTACCGGCTCGGCAAGGACGAGCTCCCGATGCCCGCGACGATCGAGGACGTCTGGTGGACCGGCGACACCCTGCGGCTCTCGGGATATGCCTACATCGCCTTTCTGGGCTTGCCCAGCGCTCGCTCCGGCCGGATTCGGCTCACGCTCGAGGAGTCCGGCCATCCGGACAGCGTCGTTCCCCTGACCGTTCGCCGGATCCGGCGCCCGGACGTCACAGACACGGCTCCGGACGGCGTCACCAACTACGACTGGTCCGGCTGGGAGGCCTCGGTTCCGGCGAGCAGCCTGCGCCGGGAGGGACGGTTCAGGACCGGGAGCTGGCGCCTACGCGTCGAGGTGCGGGCGCGCGGTGTCACCCGCCGTCGATGGTTGTCGGCCACCGAGCCAGGTCACGCGCGGCACCCCGGCTGGCGGACAGTGGGTGCGGCGCGCATCATCCCCACGACAGCGTCCGGCAACTTCGGCGTAGAGGTGGCGGGGGAGCCGGCCGCGGTGGACAGTGCCCGGCTGGATGGCACGGTGCTCGAGCTGACGGGGGTTGTGGCCGGACGCCGGATCGATCCGGCGCACTCGTCGCTGCGCGTCGCTCGTGAGGACGGCACGTCCTCGGTCGAGGTGCCTGTGGCGACCGCCGGTCCCGTCCAGCACGGGCAGACTCCGTTCGTCACCCGGTTGGACGTCACGGCGCTCGATCGGCGGTCCGTCGGCGAGCCGATGTCTCCGAGCGCCCCCGTCGACGGCGACGAGATCTGGGAGCTTTCACTGGTTCCCGATGCCTCGGGCGCGCGCATCCCTTTGTCCGCCGGGGGTTCCATGCCGAGGCCGCGCCTCGCGCTGGCAGGATCCGAGCTGCTCCTGCAGGTGACGAGGACCGGGCGGCTCCGGGTCGTCGACCGCCTTCCCTCGCCTGAGGTCGGAGCCCTCTCCTGGGGCGACGACGGTGCCATCGAGATCTCCGGACGGTACGCAGGGCAGACCGGGCAGCTGACGGACCTCGTGCTGATCGAGGCCGAGAGGGCCGTCTCGCTCACCGTGCCGATGACCCGTGACGGCGACCTCTTCACCGTCACGTTCCGTCCGGCGTCGATGGTGACTCCAGGCGGACTGCTTCCCCTCGACGAGGGCGAGTGGGGCCTCTGGGCCCAGGCCGCCGACCGCGCGACAGGGCCGGTCCGGGTGAAGGTCGACCAGGCGACCCAGGGCACGTTGCCCAAGGGCCGGCTCGACGGGTGGCGGAACGTGACCCTGCTCGAGATGGACGTCGACTGCTTAGCCCTCGAGGTCTCGGCCGCCCTCCCGGCCAGCGAGCGGGCTCGCGGTGGCCAGCGTCGTCTCAGGTCGGCGGACTACCCTGCCTATCTTCGGCTTCCCCTGCGCGACCAGGTACTCATCGACGGTCATGGAAGGGGCCGCTACGGAGTCGACGCGCGGGCCGTGCACGAGGAGCTCGCCGCGCGGGGCGCCGGCCTCGAGGTGGTGTGGACGACGGAAGAAGGAGCCGTTGCCGCACCTGCCGGAGCGCGAGCCGTACCGAGGCACGGCCGGGAGTGGTACGAGGCGTTTGCCCGATCCAGGTACGTCGTGATGAGCGACCTGCAGGGTGTGCCCGACCTGGCTACCCGGCCAGGTCAGACGGTGCTCCAGACCTGGCACGGCGTACCGGTCACGGCGATCGGGCTGGATGACCATCGGGCCGGCACGAGGCTGGGCAGGGGCTGGCAAGACCGGGTCCGGCGCGAAGCTGCCCGCTGGGACGTTGTGGTGTCAGCCGGCCCGGCCGCCACCCCGGTGTTGAGGCGGGCCTTCGACCCGAGCGGGAGGATCGTCGAGACCGGACTGCCGCGGCACGACCTCCTGTGCTCGGACCAGCTCGTCGAGAGCCGGGCAGCGAGAGCGGCGGCGGCGCGGGAGAACTTCGGGATCGGCGTCGATCAACGCGTGGTGCTCTGGGCTCCTGCGTCCCGGTCCGAGCGGCAGGCCGGTCGGCTCGACCTGAGCGCGCTGGCCCGCGCGCTGGGTGATGACCACGTGCTGGTCGTCCGCCCGCACCCCAAGGCCCGCGACGGCGTCGCCGGTGCCGACGGTCGGAAGGTGATCGATGCCTCGTGGGTCGGGGACGTCCGGGACCTGCTCTTGATCGCGGATGTGCTGGTGACCGACTACTCCTCTTTGTTCGTCGACTTCGCGCTCACCGGGCGCCCGATGGTCTTCTTCACCCCCGACCTCGACCGCGTCCGGAACCGGCTCTACCTCGCACTCGATGATCTGCCCGGCGCCATCGTGACCGTTTCCGCCGAACTCGGGGCAGCGATCGTCGCCGCGCCAGAGTGCAGGGGCAGCCATGACACGGCGTACCGGAGTCTGGTCCGGACCCACCTGCCGCGCGCAGACGGCAGAGCCAGCAGCCGAGTTGTCGACGCCATGCTGGGTCAAGCATGAGCGTCCAGGCGTTGCCAGCAGCCGACGCCGCATCGACGCGACGGCTGGTGCTCGTCGCTGGGGTCGGCCGCAGCGGAACCAGCGTGTTCACCACGATCCTCACGACTGCGGGCTTTCACGTGCCCCAGCCCGAGGTGGTCGCCGACCCCACCAACCCGAAGGGGTTCGGCGAGTCACGCTGGGTTGTCGACTTCCACCGGCGGCAGCTGCGCGCGCGCCGGGTGTCGGTCTGGGACTCGAGGCCTTCGGCGTGGGCGGACACCGCCCGAGCAGCTGAGGACACCGCCACCTTGGCCGAGCTGACGGCCTGGTTGAAGGTCCAGTTCGTCGGCCGGTACGCCGTCGTGGTCAAGGACCCGCGGGTCGGCTGGTTCCTGCCGTTGTGGGAGAGGGCCGCGCGCGACATCGGCGTGGAGGTGTCGTTCGCCACCATGCTGCGACATCCAGCCGAAGCGGTGAGCAGTGCCGTCACGTCTTACGGGGACTGGCAGTCGGCGGCGAGCCGGACCGCCTCATGGCTGAACATCATGTTGGAGACCGAGCTCGCCACCCGAGGCAAGCCGCGGGTCTTCGTCCGGTACGACGCCCTGCTCGCAGACTGGCCGGCAGAGCTCACCCGCGCCGGACAGGAACTCGGAGTGCCTGCGCTCCTGCACGTGGACGCCGCTGCTCGCGCTGCCATCGACGCCCTGGTCGACCCCACCCTGCATCGGCAGAAGGTGGGCTTCGCCGACCTCGACGTACCCGCCTCCGTCGAGCAGCTGGCGGCGGCCGCCTGGTCCGAGCTGCTGGCTCTGACGGCTCCCGCGGGCGACGGTCCGGCCGTGTGGGTCGGGCTGGACGAGTGCCGCCAGGCTTACCGGTCGTTCTACGCGGACGTTGAGTCGATCGCCCAGTCCTCGTTGCACGCACTGCGGTCGGAGGGGGGCGGCGCGCCGAGCGTCGGTCGCGTCGGCCGATCGCTATCAGATGGTCCCGGAACCGCGGCCGGGGGCGGCGCCGATGCCCTCATCCGGGTGGCGGAGCGGTTCGTTCCCCGGACGATGCTGCAACGGGTGCCGCCCGTCTGGCGGTCGCGACTTATACGCGCCGCCAACCGGGCGGGACGGCTGATCCGGCGCTAGCGATGGTCAGCAGGTGCGGGCCACAACCGCAGCACCACGCGCTCTGCTGCCCGGCCGTCCTCGAGGGCGCAGAACTTCTGCCGGAAGGCACGTCTCAGTGCCGCGCTGTCGGCATCTTCCGCGCGGCCGGAACGGAGCGCCTCGACCAGCTCGTCCTGCGTCCTTGTCACCGAGCCGGGGGGCGCAGCCATGAGGTCGAAGTAGGTGCCCCGCTCCCGGGCGTACGTCTCCCAGTCCGGGGCGTAGATGACGATCGGCCGGTCGAGCACCGCGTAGTCGAACATCAGGGAGGAGTAGTCCGTGATCAGGAGGTCGGAGGCGATCGCCAGATCCTCGATCGACGGGTGTGCCGCGACGTCCAGCACTCGGTTGCTGTCCCCGGTCGCGACCGCCGCGTCGCGGTAGAAGTAGTGGGCCCGCACCAGGACGACGTAACCAGAGCCGAGCCGCTCGGCGAGGTCGTCGACGTCGAGCAGCGGCACGTACTCCCGCTCGCTCTCCCGATGAGTGGGCGTATAGAGCACCACCTTCTTCTCGGCTCCGATGCCGAGCCCGGCTCGCACCCGCTCCTTGTGCTCCGGCCTCGCCGTGGCCAGCACGTCGTTGCGGGGGTAGCCGGTCTCCAGGCTCTCGTACGTGCCGCTGGGGTAGACGCGCTCCCAGATCTCGGTGGTGAACTCGTTGGCCGAGATGCTGTAGTCCCACCGCTGGACCCGCTTCATCAGCCGCCGGAGGTTAAGGCCCATGCCTCTGTTTCGGGCGTTGACCAGGTCCAGGCCCATGGTCTTGAGCGGGGTGCCATGGTGCGTCTGAAGGTGCACCTGGCCCGGCCGCTTCACGACATCGTTGGGAAAGTTGACGTTGTTCACGAAGTACGTGGCGCGCGCCATCGCCCGGTAGTACGGAAGGCTTCCCTCGACGACGTAGTCGATCCCGGATGGCAGCGATGCCTCGTTCCCTGGCTTCACCACCCAGACGCCGCGGAGCCACGGCGCCAGGTCCCGTGCCTTCTCGTAGATGGCGCGGGGGTTGCACGAGTACGCGGCGCCCCAGTAGGCCGAGAACACGGCAAGGTGAGGGTCCAGGGGTCCTCTCCGCAGTCCCGCGTAGGCGAGCTCGGCCGCGCCAGCCGTCAGACCGCTCCGGCTCCGCGGCACCTTGCGGACCACGCGTCGCACGGTGTGCCGCACGGGGACCTGCGACCGCAGGACCGTCCGGTACAGCCGGTAGCTGCCGGTCCCGATGGCTCGTCGTACCAGCCGGGAGGAGGCATCCGCCGGCTGCGGCAGGTCGCCGCCATGAGTGTGCACGCTGCGCGACATCTGGTGGAAGTACTCCACCCGCCGCGACTTCTCCACGCCGGTCAGCAGCCGCTGCTGCTCGGCGATCATGGCGGTGAGCAGGTCCGCCTTCGCGCTGACGCTCCCCCCGGCGTCGGCGAGCTCCGCGAAGGCCCGGTCGAAGGCGGCGAACACCACCCACGGGTCGCTGTCGGACCAGGCGTCGGTGACCCGGGCCGGAAGCAGTCGGTGTACGACGACGGCCGGCTCGAGCCGCTCGACCCGGGCGCCGCGGCCGAGTACGGCCACGGCGAGCGGCAGGTCGCTGAGGTCATCACCCGCTGGGCGGTCCAGGCTGAGGATGTGGTCGCGGCGAACGATCCGGTCACGCATCGCCGGTCGCTGCCCGAGGGGCGCGACCTGACGCTGAACTCCGAAAATGTCGCGCTCGGCCTCGGCGACCAGCAGCACGTCGGGCCGCGATGCGAGTGCCGAGCTCACCAGCCGGAGCGCGTCCAGCAGGAGGAAGTCGGCGGCGTCCATGAACCACACGTAGTCCCCCCGGGCCATCTCGAGACCGATCTCGCGGGACGCTGCGGTCCCGCGATGGGTGTCGGACGAGAACAACCGCACTCGCGAGTCGTCCCGCGCCACCTCCGCGACGACGCGCGGCCCGTGGTCGCGAGACGCGTCGTCGACGACGATCACGTCGAGATCTGCCAGGCCCTGATCAAGCAGGGAACGAAGGCACGGGCGGACCCAAGCCTGGTGCCTGCGGACGACCAGGACGACGCTCAGCAGCACCGGATGGACGCTACCCGACCCCACACCGAAGGAGACTCGCGTGTCCAACGCCACCGGCAACGCAGCACACAACGGAGGGCCGATCTTCATCGTCGGGCCGATGGGTTCCGGTACCACGCTGATGCGTCTCATCGTGGACAGCCACGAGAACATCGCGATCGCCCAGGAGACCAGCATCATGCGGGCCTACCTCGCCCACAAGTGGATACCGTTCCATCGCCACGGGGGAGACTGGTACGGCCGGCTGGGGTGGTCGGACGACGAGCTCGACGTGCGGGTGCAGGAGTTCTACTCGGGCATGTTCGAGCGTTTCGCGGCCGGTCAGGGCAAGCGGCGCTGGGGTGACAAGACGCCCTGGCACGCCTGGCACCTCCGGGAGCTCGGGAGGGTCTTCCCGGAGGCCGTGTTCATCGCGATGGTCCGCCAGCCGGGAGCCGTGGCGAGCTCGGTGTCGGAGCGGTTCCGGCAGACCTGGGGCGGCGCTGTGACGCACTGGGTCAACACGACGACGGAACAGGTTCAGCGCGGCATCGAGCTCGGGGACCGTCTCCTCCTGGTGCGCTACGAGGACCTGGTCACCGACCCCGGGACGACCTTGCGAGAGGTCTTCGGCTGGCTCGACGAGCCGTGGTCAGACCGGTTGCTCGAGCACGAGAAGGTACACGCCGAGCGCGGGACGGCGAAGAAGGTCGAAGGCGCCAGTCGCTCGGACAAGCCGATCGCGACCGATCGGGTCGCGGCCTGGACCGAGGGCAAGACCGAGCAGCAGCTCACCGTGCTCACCGAGCGAGCCGGCAGGCTTGCCCGGGTCTACGGCTACGAGGTGCGGGAGGCGGATGTGCTGGAGCCGATGACGGTTCCCGGTTCGCCACGGCAGAAGACGTTGACCGGAACCGAGCTGGCCGCCCGTACGGCACTGTTTCCCGGGCTCGAAGCGGAGCTCGCGCGCGACATCACGCCATGGGCGGGCAACCGAATGCTCACCCCCGACGCATTCGGGATCCTGAAGGGAGAGGGTCGACGGCCCGTCACACCGCAGCGTGCTCACCGACCCACAGGTTCCCTCGCCGCGAGAAGGGTTCGCGGAGCCGCCCGCCGCCTGCGATCACGACTGACGGACCAGCGAGACTGACCTCACCTCGCGTGGTCAGGTGGCGTTCAGGGCGGGTGGGAAAGCCTGACGGTGTGACCACCACGAACCTCTCCTTGTCCCGTCAGATGCTCAACAAGGTGCCCGAGGTCACCGTCTACTTCTGGATCATCAAGATCCTTTGCACGACGGTGGGCGAGAGCTTCGCCGACTACATCAACGAGACGCTCAGCTTCGGGCTCACAAAGACCACCCTCCTGTTCTCTGCCGGCCTCATCATCGCTCTGGTCGCCCAGTTCCGACTTGACCGCTACGTGCCGAGCATCTACTGGCTCTCGGTGGTCCTGATCAGCGTGGTCGGCACCCTGCTCACCGACAATCTGACCGACGCCCACGGCGTACCGCTCTGGATCAGCTCAACGGTGTTCGCCGTCCTGCTCGCCACGGTCTTCTCCATCTGGTACGCCCGCGAGCGCACCTTGTCTATCCACACCATCGTCACGACCCCCCGCGAGGCCTTTTACTGGCTGACGGTGCTCGTCACCTTTGCCCTGGGTACGGCGGTGGGCGACTGGACGCTCGAGCTCACCGGCTGGTCGGCAGGCAAGTCCGTGCTGCTCCCTCTCGGTCTGATCCTTGCCGTCCTGGTCGCCTGGAAGCTGGGCATGGGGCCGGTCCTCTCGTTCTGGCTGGCCTACATCCTCACGCGCCCGCTCGGTGCCAACATCGGGGACTACCTCGCCTCTCCGCGCGCGGACGGAGGCCTCGGCCTCGGCACGCTGGGCACCAGCGTGCTGTTCCTCGGCACGATCCTGGGGGTGGTCATCTACCTGACCGTCACCGCCAAGGACCGCACCGAGTCAGTGCAACAAAGTCGGCAACACACCCCGGTCAGCGACGACGTCTGAGGAGACCGCATGTCCCCCACCCGATTCCACCGCGTCCTGGTCGTGACCGATACGGCCGAGCCAAGCCGGTCGCTACGTGAGGCCATTCGCCACCGTGCCGAGAACGGTGACGCAAGGTTCCGCCTGATCGTGCTGAACCCCGCCCAGGCCGAGCTGCACCTGCTGCACCCGGAGCGCCACGACAAGGCGGCGGAAGCAGAGAGCGTCCTTCGCTCGGCGCTGCCGCAGCTCGAGCTGGCTGCCCACGCCCCGGTCATCGGGTCCGTTTCGGTTCGGCACGATCCGATGGATGCGATCGAGGAGACTCTGTTCGCCGAGCCGGTCGACGAGATCATCCTCGACGTACCGCCTCACCGCTTCTCATCCTGGCTCCACCAAGACCTCGAGCACCGGCTCGCCCATTTCCACATTCCGGTCCTGACCATCCGCCACGAGGAAACAGGTCACGAAGCCTGATGCTGGACCGATGACTTCCCGGCAGGAGGACGGTCTGGTGTGCATGGACGACGTCCTGCGAACGAACCTCGAGAGCCGGCTGGACGGCAGTGTGCTGCTGCCCGGCGACCCGACGTACGACGAGACCCGGACGATCTGGAATGCGATCGTCGACCGGCGACCACGCGTGATCGTCCGCTGCGCCAGCGTCGGCGACGTGGTCACCGCGGTCCGGACGGCCCGCGAGCACGACCTCGAGATCGGCATCCGGTGCGGCGGTCACAGCGCGGCCGGCCACGC
>JAVEDA010000350.1 GCA_030841195.1 Actinomycetota bacterium
GTTGAGCTGGTGCCGGCCGTGGAACCGCGGCTCGGTCACCTTCTTCTCGTCGGGGTACTGCTCGGTGACGACCTTCTTGAACATGGTCTGGAAGGTCACGCCGAAACCCTTGAGCTGGGTCAGCAGGTCCGTCACCGGTCGTCCTTCCCCTCGGGAGTCGCGCTCGTCTCGCCGGCGCCGACGGCGGTGAGAGCCGGCAGCTGCTGGCCCGGCATCGGCGGCACCGGGTGCCCGCCGGCCATCGGGTCGAACTCGACCTCCACCTCGGGTGCCTCCGCCGGCTGGCGCCGGGCGGCGACCAGGTCCCACACGAACGTCAGGGCGAGGAGCACCACCAGGACGACGCCACCGTAGAGAAGCACCTGGCGGCTGTCGAACTGGTACTCGGTGTTGAGGGCGCGGACGGTGGCCACCATGACCAGCCAGGCGATCGCGGCCGGGATCAGGACCTTCCAGCCGAGCCGCATGAACTGGTCGTAGCGCAGCCGCGGCAGGGTGCCTCGCAGCCAGATGAAGAAGAAGATGAACAGCAGCACCTTGATGACGAACCAGAGCACCGGCCACCAGCCCTCATTGGCCCCGGCCCAGATCGACGTCAGCCCGAAGGGTGCGTGCCAACCGCCGAGGAACAAGGTGGTGGCGAGCGCCGAGACGGTCACCATGTTGACGTACTCGGCCAGGAAGAACAGCGCGAACTTCAGCGACGAGTACTCGGTGTGGAAGCCGCCGACGAGCTCACCCTCGGCCTCGGGCAGGTCGAACGGCGCCCGGTTCGTCTCGCCCACCATCGAGATCACGTAGATCACGAACGAGGGGAACAGCAGGATCGCGTACCAGTACTGGGTCTGCGCCTCGACGATCTGCGAGGTGGACATCGACCCGGCGTACAGGAAGACACCGACGAAGGACAGCCCCATGGCCACCTCGTAGGAGATCATCTGCGCCGACGAGCGCAGGCCGCCGAGGAGCGGGTACGTCGATCCGCTGGACCAGCCGGCCAGGACGATGCCGTAGATGCCGACCGACGCGACAGCCAGGATGTAGAGCACGGCGACCGGCAGATCGGTGAGCTGCAGGTGGGTCTCGTGACCGAAGATCGTGACCTCGGGCCCGAACGGCATCACCGCGAAGGCCAGGAACGCCGGGGTCACCGAGATGATCGGCGCGAGGACGAAGACCAGCTTGTCGGCGGCCTTCGGGATGATGTCCTCCTTCAGCGCCAGCTTGATGCCGTCGGCGAGGCTCTGCAGCAGGCCCTGCGGCCCGACCCGGTTCGGTCCGATCCGGTGCTGCATCCGGGCGACCACCCGGCGCTCCCACCAGATCGAGAACAGCGTCATCACCACGAGGAACGCGAAGATGATGACGGCTTTGGCCACGACCAGCCACCAGGGGTCGATGCCGAATCCGGGCACCTCCGGGGACGCGTACACCGCTGACGCGTGGGTCATGCCGTCGCCTCCCGCTCGATCTCGCCGGCCGCCACGGCGACCCGCACCACCGACCCGGGTGCCCCCGCGAGCTCGCGGCGCACCGGCAGCCCGGCGGCGTTGGTGGGCAGCCAGACGACGCCGTCGGGCATCTCGGTGACGAGCACCGGCGCCGTCACGGCACCGCGGTCGGTGGACACCGTCACGGCTGCCCCGTCGGTGACACCGAGCGCCTCGGCGGTGGCCGCGGACACCCGGGCGACGGCGGGGCGGGCGGTGCCGGCAAGGAACGGCTCGCCGTCCTGCAGCCGGCCGGCGTCGAGCAGCTGCGACCAGGTGGCCAGCACCGCCTCACCGGCCGCCAGCTGCACCGGTGCCGGCGAAGCCACCGGGGCGAACGCGGCGCGGTCGCCGTCCCAGAGCCCGATCTCGGCGATCTCGGCTCGTGCGGCGGCGACGTCGGGTAGCCCCAGGTCGGTGCCCATGGCCTCGGCCAGCACGTGCAGCACCCGCACGTCCGGCATCGCGTTGGTGCCGCGCAGCACCTCGGTGAACGGCCGGTTGCGGCCCTCCCAGTCGACGAACGTGCCGGCCTTCTCGACGGCCGCGGCGACCGGGAGCACGACGTCGGCCCGCTCGGTGACCTCCGAGGCCCGCAGCTCGAGGCTGACCACGAACGGCGCGGCATCGAGGGCCGCCAGGGCGGCGACCGGGTCGGGCAGGTCGCCCGGGTCGACGCCGCCGACCAGCAGGGCGCGGGTCTCGCCGGTGTGCACCGAGGCCAGGATCGCCTCGGTGTCGCGCCCCGCCGCCCCGGACAGGTGGTCGACGCCCCAAGCGGTGGCGACGTCCACCCTCGCCGCGGCGTCGGCCAGCGGCCGGCCGCCGGGGAGCAGGGTCGGGAACGCCCCGGCGCCGAGCGCACCGCGCTCGCCGGCCCGCCGCGGCACCCAGGCGAGCCGGGCGCCGGTGGCCTCGACCAGCCGCACCGCAGCCGACAGCGCGCCGGAAACCGCCGCGAGTCCCTCGCCCACCAGCACGACCGACCCGGCCCCGAGCAGGTCCTGCTGGGTGCGCAGCCGATCGAGCACCTGTGCCTCGGTGCCCGGCACCGCCGGGTGCAGCGTCCCCGAGAGCT
>JAVEDA010000245.1 GCA_030841195.1 Actinomycetota bacterium
GCGGATCGCCTAGATCCCGTCCCCTGCCACCACGGGCGGTGTTCGAGGCGGCTCCCGGCGGGTACAGCCGACTCGCTTGAGCAGCCAGGCCAGACGTGCCCACGTCATCGACCCCTACTGCCGAAACGGGACGACGATGACCATGCCCTCCTTGCTCGAGGTTCGGACCGGGACCATCCGGGTCCTCTCCGTCCCGACCGATCACGTCTACGTCCACCACTTGGCGCCGGCCGCGGAGGAGCCGCCGGTCCAGCCTGAGGTGCTCCGGCTACGCGACCCGCAGGACCCGTGGTGGCCGCCGCCGGCCCTCGACCCTCGGTGGCTGGTGCGGCGGACCGCGGACTTCGACCTGCTGCACCTGCACTTTGGATTCGACGCACGGTCAGTCGACGACCTGCGCGCGGTCGTGGACGTCCTCCGCTCCGCCGGGAAGCCGCTCGTGCAGACGGTGCACGACCTGCGCAACCCGCACCACCTCGACCGACGAACGCACGACGAGCACCTGGACGTGTTGATTCCTGCCGCCGACGCGCTGGTGACGCTGACACCCGGTGCAGCCGACGAGATCCGGCATCGTTGGGGTCGTACCGCCACCGTCCTGCCCCACCCGCATGTGGTCCCGCTCGCGGAGATGCGACGGCGACGCGACCTGCGCGCATCCCCCGAATCCGGGTTCACGGTGGGGCTGCACCTCAAGAGCATGCGGCCGTGCATGTCCGGGCCGCCTGTTGTTGATGCGCTGGCGAAGGCGGTCGCCGAGATCGATGGGGCCGTGCTGCGCATCGACGTCCACCGCGACGTCGCCGAGCCCGGCGGCGACCGTTACGACAGCTATCTGATGGAAGCGGTATGGGCCGCCCAGGAACGAGGTGCCCACGTCCACGTTCACGACTTCTACAGCGACGAGGAGCTCTGGGACTACCTGCAGTCGATCGACGTCTCCGTCCTCCCGTACCGGTACGGAACGCATTCCGGCTGGCTGGAGGCCTGCCGCGATCTCGGCACGGCAGTGGCCGCACCGGACTGCGGCTACTACGCGGACCAGGGGCCGGTGCACACGTTCCATCTCGACGAGGACGGCCTGGACGTCGCCTCGGTGCGGGCCGCAATCGGCGCAGCGCGCGCCGCGGGACGGCCGGTGCCGCTCTCACCGGCGTTGCGAGCGGCCCAGCGCCGGGCTGTCGCCGCGGCACACGCGAAGATGTACCGCGAGTTGCTGCGATGAGTCCGGGACGAACGATGCGCATCACCGTCGTCGCGAGCAACCGGCACCCGATCGCGGAACCGTTCGCCGGCGGAATGGAGTCACACACGTGGACGCTCGCCCGCGGGCTGCGAGCGCGCGGGCATGACGTGCGTGTCCACGCCGGAGTCGGCTCGGACCCGAGACTCGGCGATGTGCGGGTGCTCGACGACCGGCCGCTGAGTCTCACCGTGGACGCCCGTGACGACGTGTCCATGCCGGCCGAGACCTTCATGCGAGACCACCACGCCTACCAGCGGCTGATGCTGCGGCTGGCGGCTGACCGCACGGTGGACGTGGTGCACAACAACTCGCTGCACTACCTGCCCGTCGCCATGGCAAGCACGCTGCAATGCCCCAGCGTCACCACGCTGCACACGCCACCAACGCCGTGGCTGGAGTCCGCGGCAACTGCCGCCGACGGCAGCACATTCGTGGCCGTGTCGTCGCACACCGCGAGCCGCTGGTCGCAGCGGCTGCGCGTCGCGCAAGTGATCGCCAACGGTGTCGACCTCGACCGGTGGCCACCCGGGGACGGCGCCGGCGGGTACGCCGTGTGGAGTGGTCGGCTCGTCCCGGAGAAGGGAGCGCACCTGGCCGTGGCCGCCGCCGCTGAGGCCGGTGTTCCGTTGGTACTTGCCGGACCGGCACCCGACACCACCTACCTGCAGGAGGTGCTGCTCCCGGAACTTGGCCACGGCGCCCGCTGGGTGGGGCACCTCGACCATGCGACCCTCGCACGGCTGGTCGGCTCCGCGTCCGTCGCGGTCGCGACCCCCTGTTGGGATGAGCCGTACGGGCTCGTGGTCGCCGAGGCGCTTTCCACCGGCACCCCGGTCGCCGCCTTCGCCCGCGGAGCCGTCCCCGAACTGGTGACCGAGCAGTGCGCGACCCTGGCGGAGCCCGGCGACGTTGTCGGGCTAGCCGCGGCCATCCGCCGGTCGGTGCGGCTGTCCCGAGCCGCCGCACGCGCGCGCGCACTGCACACGTGCAGCGCAGAGCGCATGATCGACGAGTACGAGCAGCTGTATCGGAGCGTCGCGTGATCTGCTACTACGTGCATCACCATGGGTCAGGTCACCGGCATCGGGCGCTCGCTGTCTCGCGGCATCTCGGCCACGGCGTCACGCTGCTCGGTTCGCTCGGCCCCTCGGCCGACGTCGCCGCACGGTATGTCGAGTTGCCGCGCGACGACCGCCCGGCACCTGCCCCTGAGGCAGATGCGACGGCCGGAGGAGCCTTGCACTGGGCGCCGCTGCGCCACGCCGGGCAGCAGGCACGCGCGACGGAGCTGATGCGCTGGCTCGTGGACAACGACGCGCGCCTGCTTGTGAGCGACGTCTCGGTAGAAGCCGTTCTGCTGGCCAGGCTCGTGTCGGTGCCACCCGTGGCGGTGGCGCTGCGGGGCGATCGGCAGGACCGCGTTCACGCCATTGGCTATGACGCCGCGGTGCGGATCCTCGCGCCGTGGACCCGAGCAAGCCAGCATGAGTGGCCGAAGCGTTGGCTCGCCAAGACCACGTGGACGGGGATGATCTCGAGATTCGACGGTCGGGCACGGCAGGTGGAGCGGTGTGGGCACTCGGGCGTGTGTGTGGTCCTTCTCCTAGGGTCCGGTGGTCACGGCATGCGGGTCCGAGACATCGACGAGGCGGCCGCGGTGCCCGACGCGCACTGGCACGTGCTGGGCGCCGTGGAGGGGGTCACCCCCAGCAAGACAGTCCTGATGGCCGGCACCGTTGCGGACCCCTGGCCGCTGCTCTGCAGCGCTGACGTGGTCGTAGCTGCTGCCGGGGACGCGGCGATCGCCGACGTGGCCGCCGCCCGGGCGCCACTGGTGGCAGTACCGCAGGACCGGCCGTTCCGTGAGCAGGTCGAGCACGTCCGAGTGCTGGCCGGGCGTCAACTCTGCATCGCTGCGACCCCCTGGCCGACCCGTAAGAAGTGGCCACGACTGCTCGCCTCCGCGCAAAAGCTCGCCGGCCACCGTTGGGCCGAGGTCTCTGACGGCCTCGGCGCGCAACGGGCCGCGGCCCTCCTGTCCGAGCTCGCGTCGTCGCCAGTAAGGGAAGTGACCCTTGCCTGACCTCGCAGTGGTCACCATCGTCCGCGGCCGCCTCGACCACCTGGCGCGGCAACAGGCCGGCCTGGACGCGCAGCCCACCGAGCACCAGCGAGTCATCGTCCAGATGGGCGGGCCGAGCATCGTCGAAACCCTGGCTGGCAGGAGGGTCACACTTGTGCAACTGGCAGGTGACTGTGACCCGTTGCCGCTGGCAGCGGCGCGCAACGCCGGCGTTGCGGCCTCGACCGCCGAGGCAGTAGTCCTGCTGGACGTCGACTGCATCCCGTCGCCCACCTTGCTGAATCGATGCCAGGACGCCCTCGCTGAGGTCGGCGGTGTGGTGGCAGGGCCGGTCGGATACCTCCCCGCTGGAGCCACCAGGGGCAACGTGACCACCGAGACGCTGGCGAGCTCGGCGGTAGCGCACCCGGCGCGCCCCGTGCCCGAGCCTGGAGAGTTGATGCGTGAGGACCGCTACGAGCTGTTCTGGTCCCTGTCCTTCGCTGTCTCGCGGGCGGACTGGGACCGGGTCGGCGGCTTCTGCGAGGACTACCGCGGCTACGGCGGTGAGGACACCGACTTCGCCTTCAAGCTGCGGGGCGCTGGCGTGCCGCTTCACTGGGTCGGCGGCGCCTGGGCCTGGCACCAGCACCACGACGTGAGCGACCCGCCGCGGGAGCATCTTGCCGACATCGTCAGCAACGCCCTGGTCTTCCACCACCGGTGGCGATGCTGGCCGATGACCGGTTGGCTCGAGGCGTTCCGGGACGAGGGGCTGCTCGACTGGAGCCGCGATAGCGCCCATTGCACCCTGACGGCCTCCGGCCGCGCCATGAGCTCCCCGACCGCCATCGGGAGCGGAGCCAGCGCCTCGGAGCGGGCACGATCCGGTGTCGAAACGGCAGGGACTGGGTAAATCGACGTCAGCCAACGTGATGAAGAAGCCGCCACGGACGCGCCGCCCGGACCCGCGGAGACCACCGTGCCCTACGAACCTCCCTCAGGCTGGCTCGAACGAACCGACCTGCCGACAGACGAGTTGACCACCGTTCGCGCCCGCTTCCACCTCCGCCAAGACTGCCCCCGAGTCCGCGACCCGCGGAGACTCGTAGTTGTGGCGCGACCCGGCTACGCCCCTCGCTGCCGACTCTGCGCCCCGGAGTAGTGCCGAGGCGCGCAGTCGAACAGGCGCAGTGACCGCAGGATCGGCCCGCGCGAGCGACGCAAAACCTGAGGATGTTTGACTGCTCCGACCCGGGAGACACCCCTCTGGCGTCCAGCCTCGGCGCACTTCACACACCAGCGGTTCCGGTAGGAGCCTGCTGTCCGCGGGGAGTGGTGCCGAACCACTTCCTCCTGCTCCTCAGGAGATGCCATGTCCAGCAATACCGCCAACCGAAATGACAATCGCACGAACACCGAGGCTCGCACGCGGCGCCGTGCCGCCACCACCGAGACACGGCCGGCGTTCAAGACGACCGAGCTGATCGCCTACGTCGTCGTCGCGCTGGGCATCCTGATTGCTGCGGCCGTCGTCGACGACGCGGGCCGGCAGGGCTTCGGCGCCGACCACGCCTGGCTCTACATCACGATCCTCACCGTGGGCTACATGATCAGCCGTGGGTTGGCCAAGGCGGGCTCCTACGAGCACGACAACGACCCGCGCACCTGACCCCCTGGTGCCCAGGAACCGCAGGTTCCAGGTGCGTCCTCTCGGGGGCGCACCTGGCTGCCTGGCCATGATCCTTGTCTCCATCGTCGCGTCGGTCCTACTCACCGTGCTGCTCACCCTGCTCGCGCGGTGAACATGCTTGGCGGGCTGATCCCTAGCTACAGGTGGTTCCACCCTCGGGCTCGACCGGCTGCGCCGCGTCGGACCTTGCACGGCTGCTGGACAGTCACTCCGGGCAAGGACCTGCCGTGGGCGAGGCGGCGGCAGGTGGGGTCCCGTAACCGAGGGCGACCAGCCGGGCAAAGCGGTCTGGCGCGGTGTGCGGCGCGCTGTGCGGTAGACCCGCCATGACGACCGGAGGTCCGGGTGGGCGGCCGAGGGAGATCTGCCACGGCAGCTGAGAGAGCGGGTCGTGCTCGCCCATCACGATTCGCACCGGGACGTCCAGGCAGGCGACGGTGTCCTCGAGCCGGTCCCGCAGCGACTGCCGCAGGACGCGGGCAATGCGGCGTGGGCCAACCTTGGCCCATTCCGGTACCTCCCGCAGGGCCAATCCGGGGTGCTCCCGCGGCAGGTCGAGTGCCCAGCGACCGAGGCCGCGCGGCGCGGTGCGGTACTTCGGGTCAAAGACTGGGCCCTGCAGAAGCACGGCCCGCATGCGGTGCGCTGCCTGGACGGCCACGTGCGCCGCAATCTGCGCACCGACCGACTGACCGATAAGGAGCACATCCGTGAGACCGCGGCGCTCCAACCACTCGCCGACCCAGCCCGCAAGCCCGTCGAGATCCCTAGGTTCCGGCCGCGGCCGGTCGCTGCGCGGCCACCCGGGTGGCTCCACGAGCTCGACCCGGAAGCCCTCCCGGGCCAGTGCGTCACATGCCGGCCACAGGTAGGACGACACGCACAGCCCTGGCACCACGACGACGACGTCGCCATCGCCTGGACCGACCTCGTACGACGACAGCCGTACACCGCGCACCCAGGTGTCCCGTCGCCGCCCGTCCATCAGCAACGTCTACCCGCCTCGGCTTGGCTCATCCCGAGAGGTGCGCGCCGTCGGAGTTGGGATCAAGCCGCCGGGGGTCAGCGCCGCGCCGGTCCTATTCCTCCGTCAGCGATGGCTCGCCTCAGCAGGCTGAAGCCAGCTCCTGCCATGGCGATGACAACGGCCACCTTCACCGTCCGCATTCTGTTCGGGGCCACGTGTTCAGGCTACCTGGCTCACCCCCACCGATTCTGCGCACGGCAGGGTCGGCACTGGTCAAGGCCGGCGGCGACATAGTGGCGCCCCTGATCGACCCGCCGCGACCCGAGCGAAGCTGGGGCCCGGTACGTGAATGCCTATCAGCTACCCGGCAGCGCACCGCCATGGGGACGGCTTTGAGGAACGTCGCCTGGCATCGTCCATCGTTGCGTACCGTGCGGCCGTGGACGCTGACGAGGTCGCGGAGGAGCTGTACGCCCTTCCTCCGGAACAGTTCACGGCCGCCCGAAACGCCCGCGCCAAGGAAGCAAATGCCGCCGGCGACAAGGCGGCAGCGGCCCGGATCGCGGCGCTCCGCAAGCCGACGGTCCTGGCCTGGCTGGTGAACCTGCTGGTTCGGGAGCTGCCCGATGAGATCGGCGCGTTCCTGGACCTCGGTGAAGCGCTGCGGGAAGCGACCGCAACCCTCAGTGGCCCGGAGCTGCGGGAGCTGTCCGGGCAGCGGCACCGGCTCGTGCAGGCTCTCGTCCGCCAGGCCCGCGAGCTCGCGCGCCAGGCCGGCTACCGGCTCACCGAGGACGTCGCCCGCGGACTGGAGGAGACCCTGGCGGCGGCCCTGACCGACCCCGCGGTCGCCGAACAGCTCCGGGCCGGCCGGCTCACATCGGGCCTGACCGCGACCGGCTTCCCAACGCCCTCCCCTAGCAGCGTCAGAGCCCACCCTCCACTCCTCCCATCGCGTGCGGTCCGGTCGCAGAAGCAGACCACTCCAGATGCCCTGCCTGCCCAACCATCGGCCGCGGAGCGGCGCCGACAGCAGGCGATGGTGCGCCTCCAGCGGGACCTGCTCGAAGCCGAGAGGCGGACCGAGAAGGCAGAGCAAGCGCAGGCGGTGACCGCGGAGGCGTTCGAGGAGTCCCAACGGGCACTGGCGGAGGCGGAGATGGCCGTGGCCGATCTACGAGCCGAGCTCGAGCACGCCGTACAGACCCGCGACCAGGCCAAGCGGGACAGCGAGCGGGCTCAGGCCGCCGACGCGAAAGCCGCCGTCGAGGCGGAGCGCTCCGGTCGGCGGGTCACGGAACTGCTGGCCCGCATCGAGGCGCTCTAGGCGACCCAACGTCCGCCCAGAGAGCTACAGCTGCCGCCGGGCGTACGTCGTGCCGGGTGCCGAGCGGCGGGTAGCCGGAGGATCTGCTGCTGTACTTTGCTGCTGCACTCGTCCGATTCGAAGATCGTCTCGACAGCGAATCTGTCTCTGGCCTGGGTGGAGCTGAGGGGACTCGAACCCCTGACCCCCTCGTTGCGAACGAGGTGCGCTACCAGCTGCGCTACAGCCCCTGGTGGAGAAAGCGAGGCTACCAAACGCGCAGGGTCAGTCGTTCACCGCACGACGGGCGATGATCGCCTCGAGCTGGTCATCGGCCACGTCCGCGTCGTCCACCAGGGCCGACATGCTGGCCGGCACGGCGCGGGTGTCCAGGTGCTGGTCGAACAGCTCGGTCTCGACCCGGGGAGCCGGCGTCCGGCGGGGTGCCATCGGCTTGCTGACGTACGTCGGGAGCGGCACCGGCACCGGGTTCCAGCCCGCTGCCTCGGCCGCCACCCGGCGCTCCTCGGCCTCGCGGTCCAGCCGCAGGGCTTCCTCGGCGGCCTCCCAGCGCGCCTCTTCGGCGGCCCGCTCCTCGGCCAGCTCGCGGCGCACTGACATCAGCCGGTCCAGGGCGTCGAAGCGCATGATCCGGGACCGGACGCTGCGCCGGACGGCCTGCCGGGTGCGGGTGACCTCGCGGCTGCGACGGACCTGCACCCGCAGGTGGACCAGGTCGGCGACGGTGAGCACGAGCAGCAGCACCGGAGCCCACCACGGCACCGGCGTCAGTGGTGCGAGCGCTGCGCTGAGCACCGTCACGAGCACCAGGGCGGCCAGGATCCGGCGGCGGCGCATGGCGGCAGCACCGATCCGCGGCCGGCGGACCGGGGCGGAGCGCTGGGCCGGGATGCGGCTGCGGGTCGGCAGGGTGCTGGGGGCCGGTTCCGGCCTGGGCGGCATCACGACGTACCGCTTGTCCGGGGTGGGGTCACGGCGGGACAGGATCCGCATCGCGTGGTCGAACTTCTCCACCGAGCGCGACTCGGAGAGCTCTTCGTGGCGGCGCAGCCAGCGCGGGATGAAGTACGCAGCCCACAGCCCGATCAGTCCTGCGTAGATGATCCCGCTGCCCACGCGCAGAACGGTAGGCCCGCCGCGGCGTCCGTCTGCGGACGTGCCCCGGTGTGTCGCAGGATCAGTAGCGGGACACGTGTGACTCGTGTGACTCGGCCTGCGCGCTCATCACCGCACCAACTGGACCGGCTGCCGGCCCGCGCGACCAACGATCGCCCACCCCGCGTCAGCTCAGAACTCATGTGGACCGGCTAGCGGCCCGTCCGACATCACGGCAGCCGGTCCACTTCGGCTCGGGCTGCACCGTGGGCCAGCCCCGGCCGGACCAGCGTCAGGTCCGGCGGCTCGCCTGCCACCGGGACAGCAGGCCGTCGGGCACCTCGTCGGCGGTGAGCGCGAACGACCGGTGGTCCCGCCAGGCCCCCGCGATGTGCAGGAACGCACTCCGGGTGCCCTCCTCGCGGAAGCCGAGCTTCTGCACCACCCGCAGCGACGCGCTGTTCTCGGGCCGGATGTTCACCTCGACGCGGTGCAGGCCGACCGGGCCGAAGCAATGGTCGGTCACCAGGGCGACCGCCGTGGGCATGACGCCGCGGCCGGCCACCCGCTGGTCGACCCAGTAGCCGATGTGCGCCGAGCACAGCGAGCCCCAGGTGATGCCGCCGACGGTCACCTGGCCGACGAGCACCCCGTCGTAGGTGACGACGAACGGCAGCAGGGTGCCGTGCCGGGCTTGGCGGCGCAGCGAGCGCACCATGGTCACGAAGCTCATCGCCGGGCCGATGTCGCGCGGCGGCGTGGCCTCCCACGGCGCGAGCCAGCCGGCGTTGCGGGCGCGCACCTCCAGCCAGGCCGCCCGGTCGGTGCGGGCGATCGGCCGCAGCCCGACCCGGCCCGCGACCAGCGTCGCCGGCCAGCCCCGGGTCATCGTCGGTCCTCTCGAGGGCTCAGTGGTCGCTCCCGTGGACCTGCTCGACCGCGTGCACGAGCAGCGGGCCGAGCACCTCCATGCCGTCCCGCACTCCGCCCGGCGAGCCCGGCAGGTTGACGACGAGCGTCGTGCCCGCCAGCCCGGCCAGCCCGCGGGACAGAGCGGCGGTCGGCACCCCCTTGGCAACTCCGTGCGCCCGCACCGCCTCGGCGATGCCCGGCAGGTCGGTCTCGAGCACCCGGCGGGTCATCTCGGGGGTGCGGTCGGTGGGCGTGATCCCCGTCCCGCCCGAGGTCAGCACCACGTCGTACGACGATGCGACCGCCTCGCGCAGGACGGCCTCGACCGGGTCGCCGTCGGGCACGACCCGCGGCCCGTCCACCTCGAAGCCCAGCACGACCAGCCCTTCGACGAGCA
>JAVEDA010000249.1 GCA_030841195.1 Actinomycetota bacterium
AGGCTGATCGCGACGGGCTACTACGGCCAGTCCAAGGGCACCTACGACCACTACTTCCACCTGTTCCTGCCACCCGTCGACGTGCTGTGGTCGTTCGGCAAGGTGATGGTGTTCGCGGTGGTCATCATCCTGATCCACTGCTACTACGGCTACACGGCCAGCGGCGGTCCGGCCGGTGTGGGCATGGCCGTCGGCAAGGCCATCCGCACCTCGATCGTGGCCATCAACCTGGTCGACTTCTTCCTCAGCCTTGCCATCTGGGGCGCCACCACCACCGTCCGGCTGGCGGGTTAGCCGGATGCTGATGAAGGCGCGCTCGCGCAGCGGTGTCGGCCAGAGGGTCGTGCTGCGGGTCTACGGCGTCGTCTTCCTGCTCGTCCTCGCCCTGCTGGTGGCATTCACGATCGCCGTCTACAACAAGACGTTCGTCCACGTGGTGCACGTGAGGCTGGAGACCGACCGGGTGGGCAACCAGCTGGCGCCGCCGGCCGACGTCAAGCTGCGCGGGATGATCGTCGGCGAGGTGCGCTCGGTCTCCTCCGACGGGCGCAAGGCCACCGTGGACATCGCGCTGCAGCCGAAGACGGCCGGCCTGATCCCGGCCAACGTCTCGGCCCGCCTGCTCCCGAAGACACTGTTCGGCGAGAAGTTCGTCGACCTCGTTCTGCCGGCCCGGCCCTCGCAGCGGCGGCTGTCCGAGGGCGACGTGATCCCGCAGGACCGCTCGGCCACCGCCATCGAGCTCGAGCGGGTGCTCGACGACCTCCTGCCGCTCCTGCGCACGGTCCAGCCGGCCAAGCTCAATGCCACCCTCAGCGCGCTGGCCACGGCGTTAGAGGGACGGGGCGAGCGACTGGGCCACAACCTCGAGCTGGTCGACGGCTACTTCACCCGGCTCAACCCCGAGCTGCCCGCCATCAAGAAGGACATCTCCGGCCTGGCCGACGTGTCGCAGATCTATGCCGACGCGGCCCCCGACCTGGTGCGGATGCTGCGGAACTTCGCGGTGACCACGAGCACCATCAAGGCCAAGTCGGACGCATACGCGGGCTTCCTCGCGGGGACCGCCGGGTTCGCCACGACCACCCGGCAGCTGCTCGAGGAGAACGACGACCGGATCATCGAGCTGGCCGCTGTCGGCCGACCGACCCTCGAGCTGCTAGCGCGGTACTCCCCGGAGTACCCCTGCCTGCTCCAGGGCCTCACCCAGTCCAACGACTTCATCGGCAAGACGTTCGCGAACGGCGAGCTGCACATCACCCTCGAGGTCACCCAGGCCCGCAAGGGCTACGTGCCGGGGGAGGAGCCCGCCTGGGGAGAGAACCGTGGGCCGCACTGCTACGGGCTGCCGAGCCCGCCGCGGCCATGGCCGGGCAACCACTTCCGGGACGGCACCCATGGCGCCGGCACCGCGAACAGCGTCGTCCCCGGCTTCCTGGTGGACCCGCAGAGCGGTCTCCCGGGGACCGCGGAGGAGCAGCACGTCGTCGACGCCCTGGTCGCACCGCAGATGGGTGTGGCGGCCGACGACGTGCCGGACCTGGCGACCCTGCTGTTCGGGCCGATGGCGCGCGGGACGGCGGTGGGGCAGTCGTGAAGACCCTTCCCTCGCTGATCAAGCTGGTCGTTTTCATCATCGTGACGGTGCTCGCCACCGGCCTGCTCGCAGCCACTATCGGCAACCTGCGCTTCGGCGGCACCACGTCCTACGACGCTCTGTTCACCGACGCGACGGGTCTCCTCAAGGGCGACGACGTGCGCATCGCGGGGGTGCGGGTCGGCGAGGTCGACGGGGTCGCCGTGGCGCGCCGGGGTGACCGGTCGGTGGCCCGGGTGACCTTCAACGTCGACTCCGACCGCCCGGTGGCGGTCAGCACCCACGCGCAGATCCGCTACCGCAACCTGGTCGGGCAGCGGTACGTCGCCCTCTCCGAGGGAGCCGGCTCCGGGCGCGTTCTCACCGAGCACGGCACCATCCCGCTGCGGCAGACGCAGCCGGCCCTGGACCTGACGGTCCTGTTCAACGGCTTCAAGCCGCTGTTCGCGGCGCTGAACCCGCAGGACGTCAACGCGTTCGCGATGGAGATCATCAAGACGCTCCAGGGCGAGGCCGGCGACGTGAACTCGTTGCTCGGCCACACCGCGTCGCTGACGTCGACACTGGCCGACCGCGACGCAGTCATCGGGCGGACCATCGACAACCTCAATGCGGTGCTCGGCACCGTCGACGAGCGCGGCAAGCAGCTCTCCACCCTGATCTCCGAGCTGCAGCGGTTCGTCAGCGGCCTTGCATCGGATCGCGAGGCGATCGGTGCCTCGCTCACCAACATCGCCAACCTCGCGGACGCGACCGCGGGACTGGTGCAGGAGGGTCGGCCGGCGATCCGGGCCGACGTCAAGGAGCTCGGCGCGGTGGCGGGGACCCTGGACGACAACAAGAAGGTCGTCGCCGGTGTGCTGCAGCGGCTGCCTGGCAAGCTCGACACCATCACCCGGACGGCCACCTACGGGTCCTGGTTCAACTTCTACCTCTGCGACTTCGAGGGTCGCGTGATCCTGTCCAACACGATCACGTACACCCCCAACTACCACTCGTCGGCCGCGAGGTGCAGCTGATGTTGCGCAAGGTGCCAGCCCGGCGCGGCAGGTCGACGCCGTTCCGCGAGCGCAACCCGGTCGTGATCGGCGCGGTCGGCCTGGCGGTGATCGCCGCCATGCTGCTGCTGGCATTCAACATCGACAAGCTGCCGCTGCTGGCCGGCCAGTCGCAGTCGGCCGCCCTCTCCGAGGCCGGCGGGCTCAAGGCCGGCGACGACGTACGAATCGCAGGGGTCAAGGTCGGGAAGGTCACGGCGGTCGACCTGGAGGGGAGCCATGTCCGGGTCGACTTCCGGGTCGGCAGGTCCACCGAGCTCGGCTCGCAGACCTCGGCCACGGTCCGGATCAAGACCATCCTGGGGCAGAAGTTCCTCGCCCTGGAGCCGGCCGGCAAGGGAGACCTGACCCGGCAGATCCCGCTGTCCCGGACGACTCCGGCGTACGACGTGGTCGAGGCGTTCAGTGACCTGGCCACTACCACCGAGGACATCGACACCGGCCAGCTCGCGACCGCGCTCGACACGGTGGCGAACACGTTCCGGGACTCGCCCGAGAACGTCCGTACCGCGATCGACGGGCTGGGTCGCCTGTCCCGCACGGTCGCGTCCCGGGACGCGCAGCTGCGCGAGCTGTTGCAGCACGCCAACGGCGTGACCGGCGTGCTCGCCGATCGCAACAAGGAGCTGGTCAGCCTGCTCACCGACGGCGACCTGCTGCTGCAGGAGCTGCGCAAGCGCCGCGCGGACATCCACACCCTGCTCGTCAGCACGGTCACCCTCTCGCAGCAGCTGACCGGGCTGGTCCGGGAGAACCGCGCGGCGATCGGCCCTGCCCTGGCCAACCTGAAGAACGTGCTCGCGACGCTGGAGGCCAACCAGGCGAACCTCGACCGGAGCATCCGGCTGGTGGCGCCGTTCGTTCGGGTCTTCGCCAACACGACCGGCAACGGCCGGTGGTTCGACACCTACATCCAGAACCTCGTGCCCGTCCCGGGCGGACCGGGGAGCCCGTCATGAGCCGCCGGTCGATCGTCGCCAGCGGCCTGGCGCTGCTCCTCGTGGTCGCGCTCGCCGTTGTCCTGTGGCCCGGGGGAGGGACCACGCACGCCCGGGCAGAGTTCGTCCGCGCCGTCGGTCTCTACCCGGGCTCGGACGTGCGGATCCTCGGCGTCAAGGTCGGCAAGGTCACCAAGGTCACCCCGCACGGGGACCGGGTGGTGGTGGATCTGGAGTACGACGACCGCTACTCCGTGCCCGCCGACGCCAAGGCCGTGGTCGTGTCGCCGTCGGTCGTCAGCGACCGGTACGTCCAGCTCACGCCGGTGTACACGAAGGGGCCGCGGCTCGCGGACGGCGCCCGGATCGCGCTCGCCGACACCGCGGTGCCGGTGGAGCTGGACCGGATCTTCGCCAGCCTCAACGACCTGGACGTCGCGCTGGGCCCGGAGGGTGCGAACAAGACCGGTGCCCTGTCCCGGCTGCTCGCCGTCGGCGCCGACAACCTGGACGGGCAGGGCGGAAAGCTCAACCACACCCTCACCGATCTGTCCCGCGCGATCGGCACCCTGTCCGACGGGCGCGGCGACCTGTTCTCGACGGTGCGCAACCTGCAGGTCTTCACCACGGCCCTGGCGACCAGCGACTCCCAGGTCCGTTCGTTCAACACCGACCTGGCCAGCGTCGCCGACCAGCTGGCCGCCGAGCGCGGCGAGCTCGCCCTCGCCCTGAAGAACCTCGCGGTCGCCCTGGGCGAGGTGGCCTCCTTCGTGCGGTCCAACCGGGCGAACCTGACCACCGACATCTCCGGGCTGGCCGACCTCACCGGGACGCTGGCCAAGCAGAAGGACGCGCTGGCCGAGATCCTCGACGCCGGCCCGGTCGCGCTGTCCAACCTGCAGAACGCCTACAACCCGGCGTCCGGCACCCTCGACACCCGCGACAACGCGCAGCAGCTGGACGACCCGGGCCTGTTCCTGTGCTCGCTGCTGACCTCGCTCGGCCAGCCCAAGACGGTCTGCGACCAGATCGACAAGGTCCTGAAGAACAAGCAGTTCCCACCGCCAGGCGGCCTCCCGCAGCCGGGCGGCGGCCCGGACCTCACCCTCGGCGGCATCCTCGGGAGCACCCCGTGACGGCCCGGAGGCTGGCGACGACCGCGGCGGCGCTGCTCTGCGCCAGCAGCCTGACGGCGTGCCAGGGCGTGTACGACCTGCCGCTCCCGGGGGGCGCGGCCACCGGCAGCGACGCCTACCGGGTGACGGTCGACTTCGCCGACGTCCTGGACCTGGTGCCCCAGTCGTCGGTCAAGGTCAACGACGTCACGGTCGGAGCCGTCGACGACATCACGCTGGTCGGCTGGCACGCACGGGTCACGCTGCGGCTGCAGAAGTCGGTGCACCTGCCCGACAACGCGGTGGCCGAGCTGCGCCAGACCAGCCTGCTGGGCGAGAAGTTCGTCTCGCTGTCACCGCCCACCGCCGAGCCGCCGCAGGGCCGTCTCGGCGACGGCGACACGATCCCGCTACGGCGCTCCGGCCGGAACCCGGAGGTGGAGGAGGTTCTCTCCGCGCTGTCCCTGGTGCTCAACGGCGGCGGTGTCGCCCAACTCAAGACGATCAACGTGGAGCTCACCCGGGCGATGTCCGGGCACGAGGCGGACATCCAGGGGGCGATCCGCCAGCTCGACACCTTCGTCGGTGGCCTGGACGCGGACAAGAGCGAGGTCGTGCGGGCCCTGGACGGGCTGGACCGGCTCAGCGCCCGGCTGGCGGCCCAGAAGGGTGACATCGCGACGGCCGTCGACAACCTCGGCCCCGGCCTCAAGGTGCTCGCCGACCAGCGGGCACAGCTGACCACGATGCTCACCGCGCTGTCCGACCTCGGCCGGGTCGGCACCCGGGTCATCAACGCCAGCAAGGCCGACACCGTGGCCAATCTGCGCGCCCTCCAGCCGATCCTCACCAAGCTGGACGAGGCCGGCACCAACCTCCCCGGCGCGCTCGAGATGCTCGTCACCTACCCGTTCCCCCAGGCGGCGACCGACGGGGTACAGGGCGACTACACCAACCTGCGGATCACGGCCGACATCGACCTGCGGACCATCCTGACCAACTTGAACGGCGGCAAGGACCCGGGGCTGCCGTCGCTGCCGCCCGTCCCGAACCCGACCGGGCCGCTGCCACTGCCGACCGTGACGGTCCCCAGCGTCCCGCTGCCCTCGATCTCGCTGCCCGTCCCGCTGCCCACGTCGACGACGGCCGTGCCGCTCCCGAGCAACACCTGCGTGGCCGGCATCTGCATCGGCGCGCCGGCCGGCACGACCTCGGGTGCCTACGACACCAACCTGGCCCGGCTGATGATGGGGGGCCTGACGTGATCCGCCGCGGCGTCAAGGTCCAGCTGGCCGTGTTCCTGCTCATCACGGTGGTCGGGATCAGCTTCGTCAGCGCCCGCTACATCGGGCTCGGCGACCTGTTCCTGGGGTCCGGCTACGTCGTGACCGTCGACCTCCCCGAGTCCGGCGGGATCTTCGAGAACGCCGAGGTGACCTACCGGGGGGTCGCCGTCGGCCGGGTCGACCGGCTCCGCCTCGCCGACAACGGCGTGCACGTCGACCTCCGGCTCGAGCGCGGTGTCACGGTGCCCCGGGACACCGATGCCGTGGTGGAGAACCGGTCCGCGGTCGGGGAGCAGTACGTCGACCTCCAGCCCAGGTCCCAGGGCGGGCCGTTCCTCGCCGACGGCGACCGGATCGCCAGCGACCGCACCCGCACGCCGCTGCACACCGAGACACTGCTGCTCAACCTGGACCGGCTGGTCAACTCGGTGGACCGACGGGACCTGGTCGTGGTGATCGACGAGCTGGGCCGGGCGTTCTCGGGAACCGGTCCGGACCTGCAGCGGCTGCTGGACTCCGGTGACGCCTTGACCCGTGCCGCGGTCGACGCCCTGCCCGAGACGATCCGGCTGATCGAGGACGGGCAGACGGTGCTGGCCACCCAGCGGGAGTCCGGCTCGGCCATCGCGAGCTTCTCCAGCGACCTGGCCGACCTCAGCGACACGCTGCGCACCAGCGACGGCGACCTGCGCAAGGTCCTGGACAACGGCGTGGTCGCCTCCCACGAGCTGCAGACGCTGATCCGCACCAACCGGAGCGCGATCTCGGCCCTGCTGGCGAACCTGCTGGTCAGTGGCCAGGTCACGGTGGCCCGGCTGGACGGGGTCGAGCAGGTGCTGGTCACCTACCCGGACAACGTGGCCGGCGGCTACACCGTGGTCCCGGGCGACGGGACCTCGCACTTCGGCCTGGTCCTGAACGCGGCCGACCCGCCGGTCTGCACCCAGGGCTACGGCGGCACCGACAAGCGGACCCCGCAGGACACCTCCGACGTGCCCGCCAACACCGACGCCCGGTGCACGCTGCCGCGGGGCAGCGCCTCGTCGGTCCGCGGGGCCCAGAACGCGCCGGCACCTTCGGGGCGGTCCGCGCGCACCGTTCCCGGCGGGACGAACCCGGACGAGACGGGCAGGTCCGTTTCGCCGTCGTACCTGACCGGGTACGACCCGACCAGCGGGCTGGCCATGGGCGCGGGCAACACCCCCCTGGTGCTCGGCTCCGCCGGCGGCCAGCACGAGGCATTCGGAGAGGACTCATGGACATGGCTGCTGCTCGGACCGCTCAGTCGATGAGGGGCAACGAGCCGATGAGACGACGAGTGATCCTCGTGCTGCTGGCTGCCGTCGGCGTCGCCGCCGTCGTGCTGGCCACGACGTCCTGGTCCCGGACTGCGGACGCGGCCGACCACGACGGCCGGCGGACCGCGGTCCTGGCCGCCGCCCGCCAGCAGGCCGTCAACTTCACCACCCTCGACTACCGGCACCTCGACCGCGACCTGGGCCGGGTGCTGCACGGCTCGACGGGGGACTTCCGCAAGCAGTTCCGGGCCGGCACCGCCGACCTGACGTCCCTGGTCACCCAGAACAAGGCGACCTCGGAGGGCGAGGTGCTCGACGCCGGCATCGTCAGCGACGACGCGGACTCGGCCCGGGTGCTCGTCGTGGCCGACAGCACGGTGACCAACTCGGCCGACGCCAAGCCGACCAAGCGGCACTACCGGATGCAGCTCGACCTGGTCCGGCACGGCAGCCGGTGGCTCGTCTCCGACCTGCAGTTCGTGGGCTGAGGAGGTCCTGGTGGCACGTCAACGACCGATCGCGGGACAGCGCTCCCGGCGTACGGCGGTGCTGGAGCGCCCCGTCGCCTCAGAGCCGATGTGGGACGAGAAGGACCGGCCGGCTCGCGAGGCCACCCGTCTGGACCCGCTGCTGCTGGTCGCCGGCCTGGTGGTCGCGATCCTGCTGGTGACGGCCGGGCTGCTCACCGTGCGGGCCCGCGGCGCCGACCGGGTCGAGCAGGCCCGCACCGACGCCACCGCCGCGGCGGAGGCGACCGCGGTGGACCTTCTCTCTTATGACTACCGGCACCTGGACCGGGACTTCGCCCGGGCCCGGGCCGGGCTGACTGGGGGCTTCGTCGACGACTACGCCAAGACCACCCGGACGGTGGTGCGCCCGACGGCCACCGAGGTCAGGGCCGTGGTGAAGGCCGACGTGGCCGCCTCCTCGGTCGTGCGGGCCGACCAGAACCGGGTGGTGGTGCTGCTGTTCATGAACCAGACCACGACATCGACCCGGCTGGACGCCCCGAAGGTCGACCTGAACCGGGTCCGGCTGACCATGGACCGGGTGCACGGCCGCTGGCTGGTGAGCAAGGTCGTCGCCCTCTAGAGGTTCCCGGATCGAGCGGAGGTGCTTGACGGGGACGCCCAGGGGGGTCATCCTGCTCGCGCCGTGACAATTGCACTGACGGCCCTGCGCCCGCACGGGCGCCGGAGGGCCACTTGAGGTCGGCGTGCCCAGCGGGTATGCTGTCGCTTTGCGCTGCCATCTGACCTGACCCTGGGCAATTTGCCCCGGGCGGTCCGGCATGCGCGCTCGCAGAGAGTCCGGCAGCCCTCGGAAGGACCCCTCTTGGCCGCCTCGCGCACCGCCAGCAAGCCCACCAACAGCCCCGCCAAGAACGGCACCAGCAGCACCGCCCCCCGGCGCATCTCGTTCGCGAAGATCCGCGAGCCGCTCGAAGTCCCGAACCTCCTCGCCCTCCAGACCGACAGCTTCGACACGCTGCTCGGCAACGAGAAGTGGCGGGCCCGGGTCGAGCAGGCCCAGAAGGACGGCCGGGACGACGTCCCCACGTCCTCCGGCCTCGAGGAGATCTTCGAGGAGATCAGCCCGATCGAGGACTTCCAGGGCACCATGTCCCTGTCGTTCCGCGACCACCGGTTCGAGCCTCCGAAGTACTCGATCGAGGACTGCAAGGAGCG
>JAVEDA010000266.1 GCA_030841195.1 Actinomycetota bacterium
CTGTACGACGTGTGGCGCACCCGGCCGGGCGCGATGCCGCAGGGCGTCGCGCTGTCGTCGCCCGACCTGGCCCTGCGCGATTTCGCCTCGACCCTGGACCCCGCCTGGACGGTGGTGGACCTGCGGCAGCGCGAGGTGGGCATGGGCGTCGCCTGGGGCGCCCACGGCCCGCGCACCCGGCTGGCCCGGCACGGCTGGGAGCGGATCTTCGCCTACGCGCCGTTCGAGAAGCCGCGCCGCACCTGGCGCCGCTTCGGCCGCCAGGCCCGCGTCTGAGCGCGGTCGCTGCATCGTCGCGCGGTGCTCAAAATGATCACGGAACCGTGATCAACACATCCCTACCGCGACGAATTCACCGCGGTCGACCACCAACGATCACGGAACCGTGATCATTTGCAGCGAGCGAGTGGCTCAGGTGACGGTGGTGCGCACGGCGTACTGCGGGTCGTCCTGCTCCCCCGCGGCCACCACGGCGGCCATCTCCGACACCGCGACCACCACGTCCACGTGCCGCACGTAGAGCGGCGCGAAGCCGAGCCGCACCAGGTCCGGCTCGCGGTAGTCGCCGATCACCCGGCGGGCCAGGAGGGCCTGCACCACGCCGTACGCCGAGGGGTGCCGCAGCGACACCTGGCTGCCCCGCTCGTCCGGGGCCCGCGGCGTCACCGGCTCGAAACCCAGCGGCGCCAGCACCTCGTCGGCCAGGTCGAGGAAGAACGACGTGAGCGACAGGCTCTTGGCCCGCACGTCGTTCATGGACACCCCGTCGAACACCGTCAGCGCGGCCTCGAGAGCGAGCAGCGACAGCATCGACGGCGTGCCGTTGCGCATCCGGTCGATGCCCGGTGCCGGCTCGTAGGTCTCCTCCATCGCGAACGGTCGCGCGTGTCCCGTCCAGCCGGTCAGCGGCGAGCGCACCGCGTCCTGGTGGCGACGCGCCACCATGACGTACGCCGGTGAGCCGGGCCCGCCGTTCAGGTACTTGTAGGTACAGCCGACCGCGAGGTCGACGTCGCAGCCGCCGAGGTCCACCGGCAGCGCACCGGCCGAGTGCGACAGGTCCCACACCGCGAGGCCGCCCATGTCGTGCACCGCCCGGGTGATGCCCGCCATGTCGTGGGCGCGCCCGGTGCGGTAGTCGACCTGCGAGAAGCTCACCACCGCGACGTCGTCGTCGAGCACCGCCCCGATCGAGCCCGGCTCGACCCGGACCAGCCGGAGCCCGAGCAGCTCGCTCACCGACTCGGCGATGTAGAGGTCGGCCGGGAAGTTGCCGGGCTCGATCACCATCGTGTCGCGGCTCGGCCGCAACCGGGCCGCCGCGACCAGGGCCTTGAAGAGGTTGGCCGAGGTCGAGTCGGCCACCAGCAGCTCGTCCGGCTGCGCTCCCACCAGCTGCGCAACCCGCGCACCGACCCGCCTCGGCGCGTCCCACCAGTCGTTGGCGTTCCAGGACGTGATGAGGTCGCGGCCCCACTGCCGCTCGACGGCGTCGCGGACGGCCTCCGGGACCGCCGCCGGGAGCGCGCCCAGCGAGTTGCCGTCGAGGTAGACGACACCCTCCGGCAGCAGGAACCGGTCTCGCACCTGGGCCACCGGGTCGTCGGCGTCGAGCTTGGCGGCCCGGTCCAGGGCGGCTGCGGTGTCCACCCGCGCACTCTAGGCCCGTGCCAAGATGATCTCCGTGGCGCAACAGGTCGTGGTGCGGACGCTCGGCGTCCACGAGCCCGGCTTCGGCGACGTCGTACGCCTCGTGGACGACTACCGCGTGCACTACGGCCAGCAGTCGGACCGGGACGGGACCGAGCGGTGGCTCCGCGACCCGGCCGGCCGCGCGCGGGTTCGGTGCTACCTCGCGTCGGCGGCCGCCGAGGAGGGTGCGGTCGGCGTCGCTCTCGTGTTCCCGTCGCCGATGACCGTGCGGCTCGGTGAGCTGTGGGTGCTGCATGACCTGTACGTCGCGACCGGGCACCGCGGGCAGGGAGTGGGACGCGCCCTGGTCACCCGCGTTCGCGACGACGCCCGCGCCGCCGGCGTGCCGCGAATCTCGCTGCAGACCGAGCCGGACAACGTTGCGGCGCGCGGGCTCTACCGGAGCCTCGGCTTCATCGCGCCCGAGGGAGTCGTCGCCCTGTCCCTGGTGCTGTGATGTCGATGTCGAGCGCGCCGACCGCGCTGCCCACGGAACGACGGCTGGCCACCGGCCCCCTGGTGGTCGCCGCGCTGACGACGGGGGTGCTGCTCGCACTGAGCAGTCGCTACGGACCGCACCGGGACGAGCTCTACTTCGTCGCGGCCGGCCACCACCCGCAGTGGGGCTATCCCGACCAGCCGCCGCTCACGCCGCTGATCGCCGCCGCGGCCGACGCGCTCGCGCCCGGCTCGTTGGTCGCGCTGCGGACCTTGTCGGCCGTGATCGCCGGCGTCGTGGTGCTGCTGACCGCCGACCTCGCGCGAGCCCTCGGCGGCGACCGCGGCGCGCAGCTGCTCGCCGCCGTGGCGGCCGGCACCGGAGGCGGCGTCCTGGCCATCGGTCACCTGCTGTCCACCGCGACACCTGACCTGCTGTTCTGGACCGTCGTGGTGCGCCTGGTGGTCGCGACCCTGCAGCAGGACCGTCCACGCCTCTGGCTCGCGGTCGGCCTGACCCTAGGCATCGGGCTGCAGAACAAGCACCTTGTCGGCTTCCTCGCCGCGGGCCTCGTGCTCGGCATCGCGGTCACGCCCGCGACCCGGCACCACCTGCGCTCGCCCTGGGCCTGGGCCGGCGCGGCGGTCGCCGTCGCCCTGTGGCTGCCCAACCTCGCCTGGCAGGCCCAGCACGGCTGGCCCCAGCTCGAGCTGGCCGGCGACATCCGCGACGAGTACCGCACGCTCGGCGGCATCATCGAGCTGGTCGGTTTCCAGGGCCTCATTCTCAACCCGCTCGGAGCCGTCCTCGCCGCCCTCGGTGCGCGCGCGGCCTGGCGTCGGCCCGAGTGGGCGTTCTTCCGGCCGGTCCCGATCGCCTACGGCGTGCTGCTGGTCGTCTTCGCCCTGAGCGGCGGCAAGAACTACTACCTGCTGGGCCTCCTGCCGCCGCTGGCCGCGGCCGGGTCGGTGGTGGTCGCCAACCGCCGGTCCCCGGCCGGGCTGCGCCGGTGGACTGCCCTCGTCGCCATCACAGCTCTGTTCCCGGTGCCCGCCCTGCTCCCCGTCCTGCCGGTGTCGACGCTGGACGCGTCGTTCTACCCGGCGCTGAACGAGGACGGCCTGGAGACCATCGGCTGGCCGTCGGTCGTCGCCACTGTCGGTGGCGTGCTCGACGACCTGCCGCCGGCCGACCGGCGTACGGCGGTGGTGGTGACCCAGAACTACGGCCAGGCCGGCGCCCTGCTCTGGTACGGCGTCGACGTGCCGGTCTTCAGCGGGCACAACGGGTTCGGCGACTGGGGGCCGCCGACCTCCGACGGACCGGTCGTGTACGTCGGCGGCGACGACCCGCCGGACAGCGACCAGCTCGCGGGCTGCCGGCAGGCCGCGACGCTGAGCACCGGCGTCGACAACGAGGAGGACGGGCACCGCGTCTGGGTCTGCACCGCCCCGGCCGGCTCGTGGGCGCAGGCCTGGCCGAAGATCCGGCACCTGGACGCCTGACGATGGCCCTGGGAGCATGCCCGGGATGACCGACGCAGCCTTCGCCGTCAGCACCGTCCGCCCCGGGGATCCCCGCTGGGACGCCCACGTCGGTCTCTTCGCGGACTACCGCGCCCACTACGGCCAGGACCGCGACCCGCAGCAGTGCGACGGGTGGCTGCGCCAGCAGCTCGACGCGGGCCGGTACCGCTGCTACCTCGCCAACGGCGGTCCTGACGGCAGTGCCGGCGGCATGGCGAACGTCGCGATCTCCCCGGCGTCGATTGTGTTGTCGCTCTTCTGGCAGCTGCGGGACCTGTACGTGGCACCCGACCACCGTCGGCAGGGTGTCGCACGAGCCCTCCTCGACGTCGTGCTCGCCGACGCCAGCGCCGCGGGTGCGCACCGCGTCAGCATGCAGACCGAGGTTGGCAACGACCAGGCGGTAGCTCTGTACCGGAGCGCGGGCTTCGAGGTGGTCAGCGAGCTGACGATGCTGAACCGCACCCTCTGAAGGGCTCAGACGAAGACGGCGACGGCCCGGGTCGTCTCGCCGCGGTCCTCGACCAGGGCCAGGAAGCCGCCGTCCGGGCCGAAGACGGCCACCGGTCCGGGCACTCCGGTCGCCGGCAGCGGGCCGCCGTGCGACACCACGGTCGCGGCCGCGGCGTCGACGTCGCGGGCCGCGAAGGCTGCCCTGGCCGCGTCCGCGATCGGGAGCACGACGAGCTCGTCGGCCAGCTCCTCGAGGGTGTGCGCCACGTCCAGGCCGTAGGGGCCGACTCGCGTCCGGCGCAGCATCGCGAGGTGGCCGCCGACACCGAGGCCGGCGCCGAGGTCCCGGGCCAACGCCCGCACGTAGGTGCCGCTGGAGCAGACGACGTGCACGTCGACGTCGAGGGCACCGTCAGCGGCCGGCCGCAGGTCTCCGACGTCGAACCGGCGCACCGTCACCGGGCGGGCCGCGAGCTCGACGTCCTCGCCGGCGCGGACCCGCTTGTACGACCGCTGGCCGTCGACCTTGATGGCGCTGACAGCGGAGGGCACCTGCTGGATGTCACCGGTGAGCCCGGCCACCACGGCCGCGACCGCCTCGGCGGTGACGCCACCAGCGTCGGCCGTCGCGACGACCTCGCCCTCGGCGTCGTCGGTCACCGTGGTCGCGCCGAGCCGCACCGTGGCGTCGTAGGCCTTCTCGGTGAGGGTCAGATGACCGAGCAGCCGGGTGGCCCGGTTGACGCCCACCACGAGTACACCGGTCGCCATCGGGTCCAGGGTGCCGGCGTGGCCGACCTTGCGGGTGCCGGCCAGCCGGCGGACCCGGGCGACGACGTCGTGCGACGTGAGCCCGGCCGGCTTGTCGACGACGACCAGGCCGTCAGTCGTCGGACTCACGCTCCGCGACGGCAGCGTCGTCGGCCTCGGCGTCGTCGTCCTCGTCCTCGTCCAGTCGCGGCGCCTTGTACGGGTCGGGCTCACCGGCGTACGTCGCGCCGGCCGCGGCCCGGTGCACCTCGGCGTCGGCTACCGCCACCTTGGCGAGCAGGTCCTCGATGTGGGCAGCCGTCTCGGGGACGGCGTCGGCGATGAACGCCAGCGAGGGCGTGTGCCGGACCCCGGTCTGCTTGCCGACCTCGGAGCGCAGCACGCCCTTCGCGCTCTCCAGAGCCATCGCCGTGTCCTGCTGCTGGGTGTCGTCGCCGAAGACGGTGTAGAAGACGGTCGCCTGCTGCAGGTCACCGGTCAGCCGGACGTCGGTGATGGTGATGAAGCCGAGGCGTGGGTCCTTGACACGCATCTCCAGCGTCTCGGCAACCACGACCTTGATCCGGTCGGCCAGCTTGCGCGCACGCGCGGCGTCCACCACTACTCGTCCTCTCCCACTGAAGTCTCGTCGTCCGTGCACTTAACCAGCTGCCTCCTGGCGGAGAGCAGCTCCAGCTCGGGGTGGCCGGCGACCAGCCGCTCGCACGCGTCAAGGACATCGACGCAGTGCGCCCGGTCGGCCGCGACCACCGCAACTCCGACGAGAGCGCGACGGTGCAGGTCCAGATGACCTGCCTCCGCCGCGCTCACGTCGTACTTCCTGCGCAGCTCGGCGACCAGGGGCCGTACGAGCGAGCGCTTCTGCTTCAGGGACCGGACGTCACCGAGCAGCAGGTCGAACGCGACGCTGCCGGTAAACACCTGGTCCTCCCGATCAGGCTCGAGCCTTCTCCCGCATCTCGAAGGTCTCGATCACGTCGTCGACCTTGATGTCGTTGAACGACCCCAGTCCGATGCCGCACTCGTAACCCTCACGCACCTCGGTCGCGTCGTCCTTGAACCGCTTGAGTGACTCGACCGTGAGGTTGTCCGCCACGATGGCGCCGTCGCGGACCAGGCGCGCCTTGGAGTTGCGGCGGATCTCGCCGCTGCGCACCAGGCATCCCGCGATGTTGCCGAACTTGCTGGAGCGGTAGACCTCGCGAACCTCTGCGGTGCCGAGCTGCGCCTCCTCGTACTCGGGCTTGAGCATGCCCTTGAGCGCAGCCTCGACCTCGTCGATGGCCTGGTAGATCACCGAGTAGTACCGGACGTCGACGCCCTCGCGCTCGATCAGGTCGGTGACCCGCTCGGCCGGCCGGACGTTGAAGCCGATGATGACGGCCTCCGACGCGACGGCGAGGTTGACGTCGTTCTGCGTGATGGCGCCGACCCCTCGGTCGATCACCCGCAGCTCGACCTCGTCGCCGACCTCGATGTTCATCAGGGCGTCCTCGAGCGCCTCGACAGCACCCGAGCCGTCACCCTTGAGGATGAGGTTGAGCGTGTCGACCTTGCTCTGCTCCAACCAGTCCTCGAGCGAGACCCGCTTGCGCGCCTTGGCCAGGGCAGCGTTGCGCTGCATGGCCTGCCGCTTCTCGGCGATCTGGCGGGCGATGCGGTCCTCGTCGGCGACGAGGAACTTGTCGCCGGCACCGGGGACGGACGTGAAGCCGAGCACCTGGACCGGACGCGACGGGAGCGCCACGTCGAGGTTCTCGCCGTGCTCGTCGAGCATGGCGCGGACCCGGCCGTAGGCGTCGCCGGCCACGATCGAGTCACCCACCGCGAGCGTGCCGCGCTGGACCAGGACGGTCGCCACCGGGCCACGGCCGCGGTCGAGGTGTGCCTCGATCGCGACACCGCGGGCAGGGGCGTCGGCCACCGCGCGCAGGTCCAGGGCGGCGTCAGC
>JAVEDA010000292.1 GCA_030841195.1 Actinomycetota bacterium
GCATCCTCCCTGTCTCCTCTGCGACGGTCTTCGACGTGCTCCAGTTCTTCACGCTGCCGACCACGACGGGCAATGGCTACGTGCAGAGGGTCGGCAAGACGGCCCTCGAATGCGCCGAGGTAACCGCGGATAACCCACTGTGCGCCACGGTCATCCTGCCGCAGGGTTCGGCCGGCCAGGTCGTGCTGGGCACGGGTGTCTGCGATGGGACGATCTACACCAAGTGCAGTGACGCGAGGAGCTTCGTGCTGGAGCTGCTGGGCGACCTCGGCACGGGGTACACCACGACCGCGCCGGCCACGGTGGTGCTCTCCTGCGACAAGAAGTTCTGCGGTGGCGGCTCGATCCAGCGCAACGTGCCGGTGTTCTCGCAGGGTGGTAACACACCCCTGGAGGGCGTCCCGGCGTGCCCGGCCAAGGGCGTAGCGAACGCCGTGGGCGCGTGCGTCGACTATGTGCAGAGCACGCGCGACAACGCGGGTGACACGCACCTGTACGTGCTGTTCACCCGCGACCTGAGAGGGAGCTGCTGCTGAGCGACCGCGCGGCACGGGGCGGCCACTGCGCGGTCACCTCGACCCCCAGCGGGCTGAGCAGATCACTGCTCCTCACCAGGAGGTCCGCCGCCTGGTCGGGATCGTCGGTGATCTCGGCCAGGCCGAGCAGTGCCAGGCCGATCTCGTGCCGGCTGTCCGGGACGTGTGACATCTCCACGGCCCGGGCCAGCTCGGTGCGTGCGTCCGGAAGGCTCCCCGCTGCCATCAGGGCGAAGCCGCGAACCCGGCTGACCATCGGCTGCAGCATCGTGGCGTGCAGGGAGGTGGCGCGGGCCGCCGCGATGTCGGCGTGGCCGACGCCGGCCGCCGGATCGCCGCGGAGCACCAGGCTCTCCGCTCTGCGGAGCTCGACCACCACGACCTCCTGCTCGAGACCCAGCTCGGCAAGCTTGCGGCCTGCCTCGGCCAGCATGTCGTCAGCGCGGTCGAAGGCGAGCTCGTCCGACGCCACCTGCGCGCTCTCGCGCAGGACGAGTGCGACCAGCTCTTCATCGTGGACGACGCGGGCCATCCGGAGTGCCTCGCCCAGCAGGGGAGCTGCCTCTCGCAGCTTGCCCTGACGAAGCAGCACGTCGGCCGAGTTGTACACGGCGTTCGCCTCGTTCGCCTCGTCGCCCAACCGATGGAAGATCCGACTGGCCCGCTGGAACAAGTCCTGCGCCTCGACCCAGCTGCCGTCGTGCGCTGCCCCGATCGCGAGGTTGTTCAGACAGTGTCCCTGACCGGAGAGGTCCCCGAGCTCCTCGTACGCCAGGAGCGCGAGCCGGCCGTAGGGCAGCTCCGGGGTGAGCCCGGCGGTGACGTGCACCAGCTGAAGGCCGTTGTACGCGTGCGCAAGAGCCTGCTTGTTCCCCGAGTCCTCGGCCTCGCGGGCCGCCAGCGTGGCCCACCGCAGCGCTTCCTCGAAGCGGCCCTGGGTCCGGCGGGCCGACGCGTACCGAGTGGCCAGCAACGAACGGGTCACCCTGACGTCCGGGTCGTTCTCCCCGTCGAGCAGGTGCATCGCGCGGGTGAGCACGTGCAGGGACAGCGGGATCTTGCCCATCCGCTGGTGGGTTCGTGCCTGCTTGTACGAGAGCTTCGCGACCGCGACCCGGTCGGTCCCGACGTGGCGCCTCGCGGCACGGAACGCGTCCAACGCCTCGCTGGGCTGTCCGCTGAGGTCGCGCACGTCACCGAGCTGCTCCAGCACCGCGCCCACCTCGACGTCGGGAACCTCCGGCGCCCCTTTGACCGCCTCGACCGCGCGCTCGAAGAAGTCGATGGCCTCGCCGTTGGCGTACTTGGCACGGGCCCGCTCGCCGGCGAGGACCGAGTAGGTCCACGCCTTGTCGAAGCGCCCGGCATGGAAGAAGTGCAGGGACAGCAGCTCGCACTGCGCCTCCGGCGTCGCTGCGCTCCGCTCGAGGGTCTGGCCCACCTGGTCGTGCAGCACCCGGCGGCGGCGGAACGGCAGCCCCTCGTAGGCGACGTCCCGCATGAGTGCGTGCCGGAACCGCAACCGACCGGCCCGCTCGCGGCCCAGGAACGTGGTCAGCCGGTCGAGCGAACCGTCCACCGGTCGCTCGGCATGGTCGTCGAGGAGGCTGAGCAGGGCGGCCTCGTCCACCACCATCCCCAGGACGGCCGCATACCGAAGCACGGTCCGGTCGGCCGGGTCCAGCCGGTCGATCTGGCTGGTGACCAGGTTCTCCACCGACTCGGGCAGGTCGGCGACCGAGCCGGACCTGCCTGCCTCACGGACCAGCGCCTCGAGGAACATCGGGTTGCCGCCGCCGCGGGCGGCAAGGGCCTCCAGCGCATGCTGCGGCAGCAGATGGTCCTGCAGGGCGCTCTGCACCAGGCCGCGAGCTGCGTCACCGTCCAGCGGCTCCGGCCGCACGGTGACCAGGTCGGCACCCGGGGCCGGTTGGTAGCCCGCCTGCTGCTCACGGCGGGTCACCAGCACCATCCACGGCGACCGGTCCAGCCGGGTCGTCAACCGGTGCATGAGGTCCGCGGACGCGTCGTCCATCAGGTGCACGTCGTCGAAGACGAGCACCGAGGACGTGGGCAGCACCCAGGTCAGGAAGTCGCACACGACCTCCTCGAGGCGGCCCTTGCGGAACTGCTCGTCGAGCTCGGTGGTTGCCCGGGTCGGGGCCAGCTCGAGGTCCATCACGACCCCGAGCAGCGGCAGCCACTCGACCAGGTGTGGGGCATTCACGTCGACCCGGTCGACGAGCCGTCGTGCCACCTGCTCCGGCGCTGCGTCCGCAGGCACGGCCAGTACCTCGCGAAGCAGCCGCCGGAACGGGAAGTACGCCGTGGACGACTCGTACTCCTCGCACGGCGCCCACACCGTCAGCACCTCGTCGGCGCCGGTCAGCAGCTCCTCGACCAGCCGGGACTTGCCGATCCCGGGCTCGCCCACCACCTCGACCAGCCGGCCGCGCCGCGCCAGCACGTCGGCCAGAGCGGCGCGCAGGACGGCCATCTCCGCGTCCCGTCCGACGAGCGGCACGTCCATCCGGTCCTCGTCGCGCGCCCCGACGATGTCCCCGATGTCGGCGGCCCGGATCAGCATCGACTTGCCCTTGACCGGGAAGGGCGCCAGCTCGGTGGTCCGGAAGACGGTGCGCGAGCGGTCGACGACGGCCATGGTGGCGAGCAGCTGACCTGGTGCGGCCTTTCCCATCACCCTCGCCGCCAGGTTGATGGCGTCCCCCTTGACCGAGTAGGTACGCCGGAACGCGGGGCCGAAGTCGCCGGCGAAGACCGCGCCCCGGTTGATGCCGATCCGAAGCGGCAGCCGTCCCATCCGGTCCAGGACGAGACGCGCCACGCGGAGCATCCGCTCCTCGTCGTGACCCGAGCTGCGCGGCGCACCCGAGGTGAGCATGATCTTGCCGCCGTCGCGGTTGATGTCGGTCTCGAAGAAGGTGACCTCGTGCTCCGCGCAGGCGCCCTGCACGTTGCGCACGACATCGTCCAGCGCCTCGGCGACCGCGACCGGCCCCTCGCGGATGAGCAGCTCGTCCGTCCCGGAGAACTGGACGAACGCGACCGCGATCGTCCGGTGCTCGGGCTCGGCGTTCCCGGCCAGCAGGTGAGCCCGGATCGGCCGGGGCAGCACGTCCTGCGGGTCGATGCCGGAGGTCTGGTGCGGCAGGACCACCAGGTCGTCCAGCACCGGCTGCGAGCGCAGCAGCCGGCCGGCCCCGAGCGGTCCGCCGACCAGCCGCGGCGGCAGCAGCGCCACCGTGGTGGGGCTCAGGCCGATCTGCCCGGCCGAGGCGGCGGCCTCGAAGTCCGCCGTGATGCTCGCGCCGGGGCCGCTGATCAGCAGCTCGCGGTGGATCTCCGGGTCGCCGACCAGGAAGAAGTCGAAGTCCCCGCTGTGGATCCCCATCGACATCCGCAGCGTGACCGCACCCGACGTCGTGGACAGACGGCCGATCGTGCGCAGCGTCGCCCGCATTCGGTAGGCCGAGCGAGCCGCCCGCAGGGCATGGTCCGGCCCCTGGAACAGCAGCAGCACGGCGTCGCCGCCCCACTTGACCAGGTCTGCACCGTCGGCGCGGGCCTCGGTGAGCAGCCCGGCGAAGGTGGCGCTGAGGATGTCGCTCATTTCCTCGGCGCCGACCTTGCCCTTGCGCGCGAGCCGCTCGGTGAGCTTGGTGAACCCGGAGATGTCGACGAAGGCGAGCGTGCCCCGGATGCGCATGTGCCTGGGGTCGTCGCCGGTCGGCGACCAGCGCATCAGCAGCCTCGGGACGTACGGCAGCAGCCCCTGACTCGCCGTCGACACTGTCGTGATCATCGTCCCTGCCCGGTGCCCCCGTTGATCGTGGCGAGTCTAAGCCGCGCACGGGCCTGGCGTCTGGCGAGTTGGGAGCGCATCCTGAGTTCGGGAGGTGGGCAGAGTGGCCTGGCTCGTGGTGGGTGTGGCGCTGTTGGCGGGCCTGACCGCTGCGTTGCTGGGGCATCTCGACTGGGCCGGCCGGCTCGCCGTTCAGGGGTGGCGCCGGTTCCGCCCCGAGCCGCCGAAGACCGCGACGGTCTCGGTCGAGCAGCTCGCCGCGGACCTGCACCGGCTGGCCGACGGGCTCGAGCGCGCCTACCGGCAGGACGAGCCGGCCAAGATGGCCCGGCTCACCGCGGCGTCGCTGGCCTACGACTGGGTCCTGCTGTCCGCAGCCCGCACCCTGCAGGTGCCCGCGCCGCGCAGCGCGCCGCTGGACCCGATCGACCGGCTGGAGATGGAGGCCGCGCTGGCCGCCCAGGGCCTGGACTGGTAGCTGCTGGCAGAGTAGGCGGGTGCGCTGGCCGTCCCTGCTCGTCGCTCGAGGTGGCCGGGTCCGGCTGCGCGGTGTGCGGACTTTCAAGTCGACCTTGGCGGCCGTCACGGCGTACGTCGTGGCGCTCCCGCTCTCGGACAACCCACGCCCGGTCCTCGCGCCACTGACCGCCCTGCTCGTCGTGCAGCTCACGCTCTACGAGACGGTCAGGCGCGGCCTGATGCGCGTCGTCAGCGTGGTGCTCGGGGTGCTGTTCGCGGCCGCCCTGTCCACCGTGGTCCCGCTGACCTGGTGGAGCCTCGGGCTCGCGGTGGCCGTGTCGTTGGTGATCGGGCGGCTGTTCCGGCTCGGGGACGACATCGCCGAGGTGCCGATCAGCGCGATGCTGATCCTGGCCGTCGGGGGCTCCGACATCGCGGTCGAGGGGCGGATCGTCGAGACCGTGATCGGTGCCGTCGTCGGTGTGGTCGTCGGTGCGGCCGTCGCGCCGCCGCTGTACGTCCGGCCGGCCAGCGACGCGGTGCAGGACGTCGCCCGGGCTGCGGCCGAGGTCATGCGCCGGATCGCCACCGAGGTGCGCTCCGAGTACAGCCCGGACCAGGCCGACTCCTGGCTGGCCGCCGCCCGCGGTCTCGGCCGGGACATCCTGCGCGCCGACCGGGTGCTGGCCACCGCGGAGACCAGCCTGCGCTACAACCCGCGGGCCATCAGCCGCCCGCACGCCGCGACCAGCCTGCGATCCGGTCTGGACGCGGTGGAGCGGGCCGTCGTCTCGCTGCGCGGGGTGTGCCGGGTGCTGGCGGACCTGGTGAAGGGCGACGGCGAGGAGACGGTCTACGGCCCGGACGTCCGGGCGGCACTGTCCGACCTGCTCGCCGACGTCGCGGACGCGGTGGAGTCCTACGGCAGCCTCGTGGGCTCGGAGGTGGTCGGCCCGGGGCCGGAGGACGAGCGGCTGCGGGCCGCGCTGGCCGCAGCCTGGGCAGACCGGCACCGGCTGGCCGGCCTGCTGCGGCACCAGGACCGGCTGGCCCGGGACGAATGGCAGCTGCACGGGCAGCTCACGTCGCAGATCGACCAGCTGCTGCGCGACGTCGACAGCGAGGCCCGGGCCGAGCTCCGGCGCACCTGGCCGGCGCCGGCGCCGGTGGTCGCCCGGCTCAGTCGGCGGCGAGGTCGGTGAGCCCGGCCGGCAACGGGTCCGAGTGCAGCACCCGCAGCCGCTGGGTCGGCCGGGTCAGGGCCACGTAGAGGTCGTTGGGGCCG
>JAVEDA010000305.1 GCA_030841195.1 Actinomycetota bacterium
TTACAACGGTGAGGCGCTGTGTTCGGATCCGTCCGTCACACGCTCCCCTGCATCCTGCGTCGAGAGGGACTGACCCATGTTCGATGGACTGTCGTCGCGAGCGTTGCGCCTGGGGGTCGTGGCCGCTGCGGCGACCGCCCTGGTCGCCTCGTTCGGTGGCCCGGCCGATGCCGCGCCGAAGAAGGTCAAGGCGGGCAACGACCACCGCTCGGTCGGCGCCAACTACAACCACGGCAAGGCGCTGCGGTTCTCGGCCAGGGAGTCCGACAGTGGGGGCGGTGCGCAGGAGGGTGGCGCCGTGGTCGGCACGGTGCGCCAGTGGCCGGCCCTCGACGACGAGAACGGCGTGATCTACAGCAAGCGCTACCGGCTGCGCGGCGTGGGCGACCACATCGAGATCTGGGTGGCCGAGAACCTCGCCTACCCGGCCGGTGACTGCCGCAACACCATCGACGGCGGCGCACCGATCACCGTGACGGACGCGCAGGTCAACGGGTTCATCCAGCAGTTCGACTCCAACATGTACCCGAAGGAGTCCGAGGCCTTCTCGGTCGCACCCGACCGCGACGGCTCCAACACCAAGCTGAAGAAGCTGTACACCCAGTTCTACGGCCTGCCGAACCGCAGCTACTCCGGCCACGGCGACCGCACCGTCACGCTGATCGACAACGTCCGGGACTCGAACTTCTACCGGCCGCAGGACCCGGACGGCAAGACCTACATCGGCGGCTTCTTCTACTCGGTCTTCAACGAGATGACCAACCGCAACGTGATGACCATCGACTCGTTCGACTGGAAGCACCGCACCGGGACGTTCGCCAGCCAGCACGACGACGCGACGAACCCCGAGTACGTGGCCTGCGGCATCGAGCTCGGCCGGCCGTTCGGCAACAAGCGCGGCCCGGACTACGAGGGCACCTTCGCCCACGAGTACCAGCACCTGCTGGAGTACTACGAGGACCCGGACGAGGTGAACTGGGTCAACGAGGGCCTCTCGGACTGGGCCCAGACGCTCACCGGCTACGTCGACCCGCAGGTCGACCCGGCCGACCCGACCGCTGACGGCCACCTGGCCTCGTTCTTCGGCTTCGGCGGCGAGGCGTTCGGCGGCCCCGAGCAGTCCATGACCCGGTGGGAGGACCAGGGCAGCACCGAGATCCTGGCCGACTACGGGGCGGCGTACTCGTTCATGCAGTACCTGTGGAGCCACTTCGGCCAGGACGCCTTCATGTCGGCGCTGCACACCGAGGACCTCGGCGGCCTGGTGGGCCTGCAGAAGGTGCTGGACGACAACGTGACGAACCCGCCGAAGGCGCTCGACGTCATCCACGACTGGCTGGCGTCGATGGCGCTGGACGCCGCGATCGAGGACGGCAGCGTGCCCACCAGCAACGCGGCCGCCCTGTCCACCGACTCGATGCGGGCGAAGATCAACTGGGCCTCGCCGCAGGCCTATGCCTCGCCCGGTGCCCCGACCAACGGCGGCGACTTCGTCCCGCTCGGCGCCGGCCAGGTGACCTTCAACGGTCACGGCGGCTACGACCCGGCCCCGGTCGAGTGGACCACGGACGGCAGCCGGCTCTACTCCGGCAAGGGCGACGGCCTGGACCGGGCCATCGTCCGGACGGTCAACGTCCCGGCGGGCAGCCCGACCGTGTCGGTGGGCCTCCAGTACGACACCGAGCCCACCTGGGACTTCGCCTTCGTGCAGGTGTACGACACCAGCACGAAGACCTGGGTGAGCCTCGAGTCGCCGGGCAACACCACCTCCAGTGCCGACCCGCAGGCCGACCCGCGGGTGGTGGCCAACCTGCCCGGCCTCACCGGGACAGGGGGACCGGCGGTCTACGACTACACCGTGCCGGCCGCCTACACCGGCAAGGACGTGCTGCTGGCGGTCCGCTACATCACCGACTCGTCGGTGCAGGGTGACGGTGTCTGGCTCAGCTCGCTCGCCGTCGGCGGGCAGGCCGTGCCGGACGCGACGACGCTGTCGAGCTGGAAGTCGCTGACCCAGGCGGTGCCGGTGCCGGTGGAGAGCTGGACCGTGCAGGTCGTCGGCTACAACGAGACGCAGTCGGGTCGCGCCTTCATGACGCTGACCACCCAGCCGAACGGGTCGTCGACGGGCACCATCAACCCGGCGACGGCGCTCGGCTTCACGCCGACCACGCTGGGTGCCATCGTCACGGCGAACGACAGCAGCGAGATGGTGGCCGACTACGGCCGCTACGAGCTCGCGGTCAACGGCGTGGTGCAGCCGGGAGGCTGACCTTGCCGTGCGGCGCTCCCGGGTCAGCCCAGCGGCTCGACCCGGGAGCGCAGCACGCACAGCTCGTTGCCCTCCGGGTCGGCGAGCACCACCCAGCTGACGTCGCCCTGGCCGATGTCCGCCCGGGTCGCGCCGAGGGCGATGATGCGCTCAACCTCGGCGTCCTGGTCACGGTCGGTGGCGTTGACGTCGAGGTGCAGCCGGTTCTTGGTCGTCTTGGGCCCGTCCGGGGTGCGGATCACCAGCACGGTCGGGCCGGACCCGGCCGGGCCGGTCAGCTGGCGGTACCAGTCCTCCGGCCCGTCGGACCGCTCGGTCACCTCGTAGCCGAGCACCGCGGCCCAGAAGTCGCCGATCAGCACGTGGTCCTGGCAGTCGATGGCGATCTCGGTGAGTCGGGCGGCCACGGGTCCTCCGGTGTATAGGTGCGCTGTGCGCCCGACGCTACCGACGGGCCCCGACAGGGCGGCCGCGGGCCGTGAGGGTGCCGGCCCGGTGCCCTCTCACCGAGGCGGCCACCAGCGCGCCGAAGACTGCCACCGACGCCGGGTGCGCGAGCGAGTCGGGCCAGACCCGTGATCCCGTACGCCGGGCCGCGACCGCCCGTCCGGCCACCCCGGCGGCGTAGCCCACCAGCCCGACCCGGGACCCGCGCAGCGCCGCCAGCGGCGGCAGCAGGTAGACGACCGCCAGCCCGCCCACCACCGCTGCGGCGCCGGCGGGGGAGCCGAAGGCGGTCCACAGCGACTTGGCGTACCCGTCGCGCAGGTCCGGCCACCCGGCGTACATCCGGCAGCTCGCCAGCGCGGTCCCGTCGACCACGCCGCCGCGACCGCCGGCGGCCTTGACGGCGCGCAGCAGCGCCACGTCCTCGAGCATCTCGGCGCGGACCGCGCGGTGCCCGCCGGCCCGGCGGTAGGCCGCCGCGTCGACGACGAGCAGCTGGCCGTTGGCCGCGGCCAGCGACGGGCGGGCCGACCGCTCGGCGACCCGCAGCGGCAGCGTGGTCAGCCAGGACCACTGCAGCAGCGGCTGCACCAGCCGCTCGGCCGGGGTCACGGCCAGCTGGCGCGGGTAGGGCGACACCAGGTCCAGGCCGGCCCACCGCAGCAGCGCGACCGACGCGGCCACCGCGTGCGGTGCCAGCACCACGTCCGCGTCGACGAACACCAGCACAGTCGGCTCCGTGGCGTCGTCGGCCAGCTGGGCGCAGGCCCACGGCTTGCCCCACCACCCGTCCGGCAGTGGCTGCCCCTCGACCAGCCGCACCCGCGGGTCGGCGCCGGCCACCCGGCGTACGACATCGGCCGTGCCGTCGGTCGAGCCGTCGTCGAGCACCAGGACCCGCAGGTCCCTGACGCCGGTCTGGGCGAGCAGCGCCCGCAGGCACGGCTCGACCCGATGCGCCTCGTCGCGCAGCGGGAGCAGCAGCGCCACCGGCTCGGCCACCGGCGGCGGGTCGGCGGGCGGCACCCGCAGCCGGCGGGCGTTCCAGGCCGCGTGCACCGCGCCGACTACGGCCAGCCCGGTGCCGAGGCGGGTCAGCCGGCTCACGCCCGGTCCTGCCACAGCGACCACAGGTAGGGCAGCGCCAGCAGGCCGAGCAGGACGCCGCCGACCAGCGCCACCGAGGCGGTGCCGAACCAGAACACGTTGCCGAGCACGTAGCCCAGCCAGGTCCAGACCAGCAGGGTCGCGGGCAGCGACTCGTCGGCCGGCCGGTGCGGGTCGTCGCGGGGGAGCAGGGCGGTCAGCACCAGCATCATCAGGGCGCCGACGACCAGCCAGCCGGCGAAGTTCGTCAGTGGGATGCCGTCGACGCCGGGCAGCGACGGCGTCGGGTCGGCCCAGGTCCAGTGCCCGTCGCCGACCATCTGCGGATCGAGGAAGACGTCCCAGGCCATCAGCCCGAACGCACCGAACGGCACGACCCAGAGGCTGCGGCGCCCGGTCAGCCGCTGGGCCGCCAGCAGCACCGGGTAGGTCATCATCGTCCAGGCCAGCGGCACGACCACCGGCACGTCGAGGACCTCCGGCCCCAGCGTGCCCGTGTAGGAGTAGTCCCCGAACGGCAGCCCGGTGCGCACACCGATCGCCTCGGCCGCGAGACCGCCGCCGGCGGTCACGACCACCAGGCCGAGCGCCCAGCGCGGACCCCGGTGCACCAGCGCGTGCAGCGCGCAGGTCGAAGCGAAAACCACCACCGTGGCGATGGTGACGCGGTGCAGCCACGCTCCGTCCACCAGCGGGTAGGCGATCTCGAGTCCCACTGTGGTGGCTGCGCCGAGCCAGGCGAGCCCGACGCCGGCCGGTGACGGTCGTCGCGTGCGCCTCATCGCCAGCGCCGTCGGTTCGCCAGGACCACCCGGGCCGCCGTGCGCCCGGACGCGCCGAACACCCCGCCGCCCGGGTGCGTCGACGCACCGGTGAGGAACAGCCCGCGCACCGGCGTCCGGTAGCCCGCCAGCTCGGGCAGCGGCCGGTAGGAGAACATCGAGTCCAGCCCCATCTCCACATGCATGACGTTGCCGCGCCGCAGGCCCAGCTCGCGCTCCAGGTCCAGCGGCGTCTGCACGTGCCGGTGCTCGATCGTGCTGGTGAACCCCGGGGCCGCCCGCTCCACCTGGGCCACGATCTTGTCGGCCTCCCGCTCGGCGATGTCGTCCCACTGCTCTCCGGTCGACAGCTCGTAGGGGTGCCACTGCGCCCACACGCTGACGTTGTGCCGGCCCCGCGGGGCGATGCTCGGGTCGAGGGCGCTGAACGACATCACCAGCACCGCCGGCTCGGTGGGCGTGCGGCCCGCGCTGAACTCGCCGTACGCCGCCCGGAGGTGGGTGCGGCTCGGCGCCAGCAGCTGCATCGCGCCGTACGCCGGGGCGCCGGCCATCGCGGGATAGGCGGGCAGTGCCGTGGTGCCCAGTCGCACCACCATGCCGATGCCGTTGCCGACCCGCACCGCCGTGGTCGCACGCGCCAGCAGCGCCTCGTCGCCGAGCAGCTCCAGGGTGGTCAGCACGTGGCAGCCGGCCACCACGGCGCGAGCTGCGAGATGCTCGCCGGAGTCGGTGGTGACGCCGGTGACCCGGTCGCCGGAACGGGTGATGGCGGCGGCACCGTCGGCGAGGCGCACCGTGCCGCCGAGTCGGCGGAGGCGTTCGGCCAGGGCGACCGTCAGCGCGCCGCTGCCGCCGACTGCGCGGCCGGGCGGCCGACTGTGCAGCAGCGCGCTCCAGCCGACCAGGTCGGCGGTCGCGACCTCGTGCGTCGGTGGCCCGGACTGCGCGCCGAGCCAGGCCAGCGCCGTCTTGAGTCGTTCGTCGATGAAGTGCTCGTCCAGCAGCTGGTCGGCCGGCTGCAGGAACTGCCGCGACATCTCCAGCCCGCCGACGCTGCTCGCCTTGCCGGCGCCCCACAGGTGCCGCCCCAGCCGGCCGGCGGTGGGGACGTCCTGGAAGGCCGCGAACACGGCCTCGTTCCGGCCGGCCCAGTCGGTGACGAACGCGCGGTAGGCCTCGGCGTCGCGGTCGCCGCACAGCGCCGCGATCGAGTCGCAGGTCGCGTCGAGCGAGACGTGGAAGGTCAGCGCCTGCTGCTCGCCCGCCTCCGCGTCGCCGAACGGCGCGAAGCCCCAGGGGTCCATGTCGAGGTAGGTGAGGCCGCACTCGGCCAGCCGCAGGTCCTCGACGATGCCGGTGTGCCGGACCATGATGTGCGCGCTCGAGCCCCGGTCCACGGCGTACCCGGGCCAGCGCTGGACCGTGCTGACCGCGCCGCCGAGCACCGTGTCGCGCTCGACCACCTCGACGTCGAGCCCGGCGCGGGCCAGGTAGCAGGCGGCCACCAGCGCGTGGTGGCCGCTCCCGACCACGACCACGTCCCGGGCTGCCACCCGCCGGAGCCTACGGGGCCGGTCCGGTCTTTCGGCCGGCCCGCGGACGCGGTCACCCTCAGGGCGTCCGGCCGTCG
>JAVEDA010000348.1 GCA_030841195.1 Actinomycetota bacterium
ACCGGCACGCCTACGCCGACTCGTTCGGCAACGCCTGCCAGCGGCTGACGTTGCCCGAGGGCCGGTCGGTGCTGCGCTACCAGGCGCTGGTGACGGTGCCCGACGCGACCGAGGCCGTCGACCTGGACGCGGCCGAGGTCCCGGTGGCCGCCCTGCCCGACGACGTGCTGGTCTACACGGTGCCCAGCCGCTACGTGGTGCCCGATCTTCTCGGCGACGAGGCGTGGCAGCTGTTCGGCGAGATGAAGCCCGGCTACCGGCGGGTGCAGGCCATCTGCGAGCACGTGCACGGATCGCTGAGCTTCGCCTACGGCTCGACCACGTCCACCTGGACCGCCGCCGACGTCCGCGCGTCGGGGATCGGCGTGTGCCGCGACTTCACCCACCTGGCTCTGACCTACTGCCGGGCGCTGAACATCCCGGCCCGCTACGTGTTCGGCTACCTGCCCGACCTGGACGTCCCGCCGCTCCCGGAGCCGATGGACTTCGCGGCCTGGATGGAGGTCTTCCTGGACGGGCAGTGGTGGACCTTCGACCCGCGCAACAACGGGACCCGCAAGGGTCGGGTGGTCGTGGGGCGCGGCCGCGACGCGGTGGACGTCGCCATGGTGACGACGTACGGCGGTCCGGTGCTCGAGTCGATGACGGTGACTGCCGAGGAGATGGTGTGACGCAACGCGCCCGCCAGCTGCTCGAGGAGCCGCTGCTCGACGCCGCCGCCCTGGACCTCGCGGCCGCCAGCCGGCTGACCTACGTGCTGCGCCAGACGTTCCGCTACGACTACGACAGGCCGGTGCACGACCTGCGGCAGCGGCTGGTTGTTGTCCCCGCAGCCCGGCACGGCTCGGCCCGGCGGTTGCTCGCCGGGCTCACTACGTCGGCGGCGGACGCGTTCGTCGTCAGCCGCCGCCACCGCACGGGCACCGTGGTCGTGACGGCCGAGCTCGACGTCGTACCCGAGTCGGTGGAGTTCACCCTCGAGGCAGTGGTGGAGCGCCGCGGTGCCTACCGCGACCACCTGCTCCCTGCGGTCGCCGCGGGCAACCCGCGGTGGCTGCGCCCGACCCGGCTGACCGCCGCGGACGACGCCGTGCGCTCTCTCGCCTCGCCGTTGCGCGGCGGCCACCCCCTGGATGTGGCCGAGGCCGCGTGCGCTGCCGTGCATGCCGCGATGCCCTACGAGCACGGCATCACGTCGACCCGGACCACGGCTGCCGAAGCACTGGCCATGGGCCGCGGTGTCTGCCAGGACCACGCGCACGTGATGCTCGCCATCCTTCGTTCAGCTGGTGTCGCGGCTCGCTACGTCTCCGGCCACCTGCTCGGCGAAGGCGGCACCCACGCCTGGGTCGAGGTGCTCGTGCCGGATGGCGACGGCACTCGGGCGGTGGCGATGGACCCGTGCAACGGCTGCCGGGTCGACGCGCGCTACCTGACGGTGGCGGTCGGTCGGGACTACCTCGACGTCGCGCCCACGTCCGGCTCCTACAGCGGCGACGCTGTCGGGCGCCTGACCGCCACCAAGCGGGTCGGGCTCGCCGAGGCGGCTTGACCATTCGCTGACCGTCCTGATCCTTGCCCATGGCGGTCACCGGGAGCATCGTTGAGTACGGCGGGTGACGAGTGCACCCCGGGGGGTGACGATGGCGGTGGACCTCCGGCTGCGCATCCTGGATGCCGACGCGGCCGGGACTGAGCTCGAGCGCGGCGCGCTCCAGCTCGGTGACGAGCTGCGCGATCTCGAGGTCGACGACGTCCGCCCGCTGGATGACGGTGCGGCTCCGGACGGCACTCGCGGCGGCACCGCTGCGGCGCTCGGTGCCTTGCTGGTCTCACTGAACCCGACTGCGGGGGTGCTGTCCGCAGTCGTGGGGACGGTCCGCGCCTGGCTGAAGCGGCCCGGCGCGGCGCGTTCCGTGCACATCGAGGTCGGCGGCGACGTGCTGGAGCTGACCGGCACGACCTCGGAGGTTCAGGAGCGGCTGGTCGAGGAGTGGATCCGGGCGCACGCGCACGCCGAGGCGGGCGGTGCAGGGTGAGTCCGGTGCGGGAGGCGCTTGTCGTCGCGGTCGACCAGTACGCCGACGAAGGGCTGGGCCGGCTGCGCGCTCCGGCGGACGACGCCGCGGCATTGGGTGCGGTCCTCGGTGACCCACGGATCGGCGACTTCGCGGTGCGGGTGCTGCGCAACGAGACGGCCCAGACCATCAGGGTCGCGGTCGAGGACTTCTTCGCCGACCGCAAGCCCGACGACCTGCTGCTGCTGCACTTCTCCTGCCACGGGCTGAAGAACGCGGCCGGTGAGCTGTACCTCGCCGCCAGCGACTCGCGGCCGGACCGGCTCGCCTCGACCGCCGTACCGGCCGACTTCGTCAACCGGCAGATGGCCGACAGCAGGGCACAACGGATCGCGCTCTTCCTGGACTGCTGCTACGGCGGGGCGTTCCCGCGCGGGATGGTCGTGCGCGCGGCCGGCGAGGTCGCGGTGGGCGACGCGTTCGCCACCCAGCGGGACGCCGGCGGCCGGGGTCGGGTCGTGGTCACGGCGTCGAGCTCGGTGGAGTACGCGTTCGAGGGATCCGAGCTCGCGTCCGACGCCCAGGTGACTCCTTCGGTGTTCACCGGGTCGGTGGTCGCGGGTCTGGAGAGCGGCGAGGCCGACCGCGACGGGGACGGCTGGGTCGGGCTGAACGAGCTGTTCGGCTTCGTGGCCGAGCGGGTCCGGCGGGTGACGCCGCACCAGACACCGCACCTGTGGGCCTTCGGCTCCGAGGGCGACCTTCTGCTCGCCCACAGCCGCCGGCGGCGGGTGACAGCGGGCGACCTCCCTGCGGAGGTCGTGGAGGCGATCGGAAGCTCGTTCGCGGCGACCCGGCTCGGTGTCGCCGTGGAGCTGCGCGACCGGCTGCTCGGGCCAGACCTGGGCCAGGCATTGGCGGCGTGGAACGCGCTCACGGGGCTCGTGTCCGATGACAGCCGCCGGGTTTCCGCGACCGCTGAAGAGGCCGTGCACGAGGCCGACCTTCGGGTGACCCCGGACGTCGTCGACCTCGGCGTGCTGCCTCCGGGCAGCCGGCAGGTGGACCTGCGGCTGTCGGGCCCTCCGCTGGCGTTGGTCGCCAGCGCGGTCGCCGCCGAGGAGTGGCTCTCCGGCGAGGTCGATGACGACGGCCTGCTGCACATGACCGTGGCTCCCCCGGCACCGGGCTCGTACCAGGGCACGCTGGTGGTCAGCAGCCCGACCGGCGAGCAACCGGTGCCGGTCCGGCTCGAGGTGGTGCCCGGTGCGCCGGAGCCGTCGGCGCTTGCTGTGGCGGCTCCGCCGCGGGCTGCCGCCGAGCTGGCGCAGCCGCCGGCCCTTCCCGTGGTCCCGTCCGCTCCCGCATCCCCGGCTGCTGCAACGCGGACATCGCGCCGAGCCTGGCTGTCGGTGCCGGCCGCCCAGCTGGTGGCCTGCGTCGGGCTTGGCTACGCGTACGTCACGCTCGACGAGCTCTGGTACATGCCGAACACGGCGAACCTCGGCACCTACTCGCTGGACGGCTTCGGAGTGTCGATCGTCGCCCTGGCGGTGGCCGGTGTCATCGGGCTGACCCGGCCGAAGCTGGCCGTGACCGCGACCGCGGTCGCCGGCGGGATCGGACTGTTCTTCCTCGCGTGGGGCTACTTCGCGCTGGGCAACGACTCGATGGGCAGCGACCCGGCCTTCCGCGGCACCTGGCGGGTCTTCCTGTACGTCGGCCTCGCGGTCGCGGTGCTGTCGGTCGTCGACCTGGCCCGGCGCCGGATGCTCGAGGGCCCGGGCGGCTGGCAGCGCCCGTCTTGGCGCCGGTCTGCGTTTCTCGGGGTCGGCACTGTCCTCGCCATCGCCGCGGTCGCCCTGGACATCGACGACCAGGCGGTGTGGACCTTCAGCGATGCCCAGGTCGTCGTCGTCCCGTTCGTGGCGGTCACGCTGACCTGGGTCGCGGTGACAGCCCGGATGCCCGCAACCGGGCCGGCCGGCGCTGCAGCGATGGCG
>JAVEDA010000361.1 GCA_030841195.1 Actinomycetota bacterium
CGTATCCGATCTGGACGTTCGCGGTGATCGCGGGCGCCATCTGGGCGGAGAACGCGTGGGGCCGCTACTGGGGCTGGGACCCGAAGGAGACCTGGGCCTTCATCACCTGGATGGTCTACACGGCGTACCTGCACGCCCGCGCCACGGCAGGCTGGAAGGGCCGCAGGGCCGCCTACCTCGCCGCGCTGGGCTACGCGACCTTCCTGTTCAACTACCTCGTCGTGAACATCTGGCTGGTCGGGTTCCACTCGTACGCCGGCGTGGGTTAGACGTCGTCGTCCCGCTTGGGAGGCCTCGGGCGGTTGAGGCCGCGGAGGAAGTCGGGGTCGTCGTCGGGGGCCGTCGGGCGGCCGGGCCCGTTGCCCGGGCCGGCCACGCGCGGGGGGAGCCCGGGCAGGCCGCGGCCGCGACGCCCGGCGATCAGCCAGGCGATCGGGCCGACCACCCAGCCGAAGAGGATCACGAGCACCCAGACGAGCTTGGGCAGCCCCTGGATGTCCTCGTCCTTGGTCTGGACCAGGTCGACCATCGCGTAGATCGCCAGGATCAGCGGCGTGGCGTACAGCAGGACCTTCAGCATGGGGTGTCGGCGCTCCTCTGCCGCCAGCCTACGTCCGCCGAGCGGGGCGTTGCGGGCTCAGCGGCGGCGGGCGGCGCGGCGGGCCTTGCGGGCCTCGTGCCGGTCGGACCGGCGCGAGTCGTCGGCGGCGCGCTGGAGCTCACGGATGTGTGCGCGGGCCAGATCGAGGGAGAACACGGTGTGCCTCTACTTTCGTGGTCATGCGGTGGGTATTGCCTACGATACTAAGGTCAGAACGATTGTCGATCAAGTTTTCTTCCCTCAGGAGGACCGACGGCCATGGATGACATCGACCGGGTGCTGATCGACGCGCTCCGGCGGGACGCCCGGGCCAGCTGGGCCGAGCTCGGCCGGCTGGTCGGGCTGTCCGGGCCCAGCGTCACCGAGAGGGTGTCCCGGCTGGAGGCGGCGGGAGTGATCACCGGCTACCACGCCGCGGTCGACCAGGTGGCCCTGGGCCGGTCGGTGGCCGCGCTGGTGGGCGTGCACCTGTCGGACACCTCCGACCAGGACGCGGTGACGGTGTCGCTCCAGCGGCTCGAGGAGATCGAGGACTGCTGGTTCGTCGCCGGGGACGAGAGCTTCCTGGTGAAGGTCCGGGTGCCCGACGTGTCTGGCCTGGAGCGGACGTTGTCGCGGCTGCGCCGGATCCGCGGGGTGGCCAGGACCCGGACGACGGTCGTGCTGTCGACCAAGTGGGAGGGCCGGACTGCCCCGCCGGAGGAGGGTCTGCACCGCTAGCCTGGAGGCCTCATGTCGTCACCGCTCACCGGGATCGGTCAGCTGCACATCACGGTGTCCGACCTGGAGACGTCGGTCGCCTTCTACCGTGACGTCCTCGGTCTGCCGCACCTGTTCACGGTCGAGGGCCAGCCGATGGCGTTCTTCCAGGCCGGCTCGGTGCGGCTCTACCTCGGCGAGACGCCGGACGAGCGGTTCCGCTCCCGGCCGGTGGTCTACTACGCGGTCGACGACCTCGAGGCGGCCTACGCCGAGGTGACCGGGCGTGGTGCCCCCTCGATGGCGCGGCCGCACCTCGTGCACCGGGACGGCTCGACCGAGCTGTGGATGGCCTTCGTCAGCGATCCCGATGGCACGCCGGTGGGCCTGATGGTCGAGCGCCCGGCCGGCTGACTTGGGTGGTCAGACGGGCACGTTGAGGCCGACCGTCATCCCGGTGTCGACGTCGCCGCTGACCTTGCCGAGCTGCAGTGACCATCCGTCGCCGAACACCATGTCCGTCTGCAGCGAGGTCTGGGCCAGGTTGCCGAGGCTGGCGTCGTAGCCGTCGGTCGCATAGACCAGCTTGCTGGGCTTCTCCGGCAGCGCCACTTGTGACGTCCGGAGCTTGCCGCTGGCTCTGGTGGCGTCGGCGAGACTCGGGTAGACCTCGAAGTGGATGTGCGGCCAGCGGCCCGAGTAGGCGGCGGGGTAGATGCTGGTGAAGGTGACGGTGCCGTCCGCAGCGGCCGCCTGCACGCCGCGCAGGTAGTTCTCGTTCGTCACGCCGTCGGAGTAGAGCGAGTAGCGCCCGCTCTGGTCACAGTGCCAGAGGTAGACGGCTGCCCCCTCGAGTGGTGCCGAGCCGTTGGCGGTGTCGAGCACCTTCAGCGTGATCGTCAGTGGGACGCCCGCGGCGACGCCGGAGGCGGTGCCGAAGCTGCCAGTGATGTCGCTGCGGACGATGCCGCTCTCGGTCAGCACGTTCACACCGTTCGACCCGTCGCCCGGGTACGGGCCGGCGGTCTCCTCGGGGATCTCGGTGCCGGCTGCGGCCGTCGTGGAGGCTGCGGTGGTGGGGGATGCTGCGCTCCCGCTCGACGAGGTCGTGGCGGGGCTGGTTCCGTCGGAGCTGCAGGCCGCCAGCGCCGCCGCGAGCCCGGCGCCCGTGAGCAGACCGAGCGCGCGGCGCCGGTTCAGCAGGGTCGGGAGGTCGTGCGAAAGACCGAGGTCGTGGTCGTGCAGCTCGTCGTTGTCGTGGAGGTGGTGCGGGGGCATCGGGTCTCCCTGGGCGGGTCGGCGTGCGCGGCTCCGTCGGCCGGTGCTGGAACCAGCCTGGCGCGGGTGTCTGAGGGGTGCCTGTGAGCCCACTGCCAGGTCGCCGTACGCCGGGGGTTGGGCCTGCTGCGAGGCCTCGGATCCGTAGGTGGGGCAACGGGTTCGGGCCGGGTGGTCGGTTCGGAGGGTTGTGTCCAACCCCTTGTCTAGCGTGCTGGCATGACCTCGATGGTGGATCCGG
>JAVEDA010000379.1 GCA_030841195.1 Actinomycetota bacterium
ACGAAGGCGTGCGCCCAGACGGTCGCGCGCGGTGCGGAGTCCAGCGCCGCCATGCTGGCCGGCTCGAGGGTGCCTGTCGGCCGGCCCTCCAGCTCGGCGAGCACGCAGTCGGCGGTGAGCACCGACACGGCCAGCGCGTTCTGCAGCTCGGCCGGCGCCACCGGCAGCGCGGCGGTGGCCGCCCGCAGCGCGATCCGGGCGTCCATCCGCGGGTCGTCGCTGGTCAGGCCGACGACCGACGGGATCAGCGTCGCCAGCTCGTGGCGGTGGTCGTCGGAGGTGCAGTCGTTGACCAGCCGGGCCAGGTTGCCCAGCAGCGGCTGGGTGCACCTGGGGTGGTCGCTCCAGCGCTCGCCGGCGAGCACCGAGGCCATCTCCATGAAGCAGGCGCCCTTGCGCGGATTTCGGTGCCTGCCGCGGGACAGCAGCGGCAGCATCTCGGGCGGCGAGGCAACGGGCTCAGGCATGGGCACCCCCACAGGTGGTCGCGTGGTCCGTCCAGTTTGCGCCTTGACGCGCCGGAGCAACACCCCCGCGGCGCGGAAGGCTTGCGACGTGCCAGGGTGGGAGCTATGCCCCCCGCCCTCGTGAGCAGCACCCGGCGCCGGGTGCTCGGCCGGCTGCTGCGGCTGCGGACCGGTCGGCGCCAGCTCACCGACGACTCGCTGCTCTCGCTGCTGCCCGAGTCGGCGCTGGTGCCGCTGCAGCGCGACCGGCTCGACCCGGTCGAGGACCTCGGCCGGATCCGCGAGCGGGAGCCGGTCAGCCGGCTCAAGCTGCCCTTCGGCGTCCGGGGGTGGCTGGTCACGGGCTACGACGAGTCGAAGGCCGTGCTCGCGGCGGCCGGTGCGTTCAGCAACGACTTCCGGCACCTGGTCGGTACGGCGGGCATCGGGACCGGTCATCACCCCGGCGGGCTGGGCCTGGCCGACCCGCCGGAGCACACCCGGCTGCGGCAGCTGCTGACCCCGGAGTTCACGATGCGCCGGCTGAGCCGGCTGGTGCCCCGCATCGACGCCATCGTGGCCGGTCAGCTGGACGAGATGGCAAAGCTCGCGGAGCGGGACGGCGCGGTCGACCTGCTGGAGCACTTCGCCCTGCCGGTCCCCTCGCTGACGATCTGCGAGCTGCTCGGGATCCCCTATGCGGACCGGGTCGACTTCCAGCGGCTCAGTACTGCCCGGTTCGACTTCCTCGGCGGCGCGGGCGGCACGTTCGGCGCGATCTCGGAGTCGGTCGGCTACCTGCTCGAGGTCGTCAAGGCGCAGCGCGCCGAGCCCGGGCCGGGGCTGCTGGGGATGCTGGTGCGCGAGCACGGCGACGACATCACCGACCTCGAGCTCGCCGGGCTCACCGACGGTCTGCTCACCGGCGGCCTCGAGACGACGGCCAGCATGCTGGCGCTCGGTGCCCTGGTGCTGGTGCAGGACCCGGACTGCCTCGCCGACGTGCGCGACCGGGACGAGGCGGCGGCGCCGTTCGTGGAGGAGTTGCTGCGCTACCTGACGGTGGTGCAGGTCGCGTTCCCGCGGTTCGCCCGCGAGGACATCACCATCGGCGGCCGCCGGATCATGGCCGGTGACATGGTGTTCTGCTCGCTGAGCGCCGCCAACAGAGATGCCCGGCAAGGCCCGGACATGGAGCGTTTCGACCCGTCCCGGCCGACGCCGCCGCACCTGGCGTTCGGTCACGGCGTGCACCGCTGCATCGGTGCCGAGCTGGCCCGGATGGAGCTGCGCACCGCGTACCCGGCGCTGGTCCGCCGGTTCCCCAACATCCGGCTTGCGGTCCGGCCGGACGACCTCGCGTTCCGCAAGCTGTCGTTCGTGTACGGCGTCGACGCGCTGCCGGTGACGCTGGACTGACGGCGGCCACCTCTCAACGTCGTACCGCATGGGGACCGCCCGCAAGATAGGGATCACCGCCCCCAACCTGGGGAACTGATCCCCTGCCGGGCCCGCTCTCGTCGCGCCTACGTTCTGGCTCCCAGCACACGACGAGAGGGAGCAACAGATGCCGCTCTTCATGGATGTTCATACGCTCGACGGCGGCGTCGCCATCGACGACGTCGCGAAGGCGCACCAGGCCGACCTGGACAAGCAGGGCGACCACGACGTGCGCTACCTGCAGTACTGGGTCGCCGAGGCCGAGGGGAAGATCTTCTGCCTGGTCGAGGCGCCGTCCGCGGACGCTGCGTCGACCGTGCACCGCGAGGCGCACGGCCTGGTGGCCGACTCGGTCTTCCTGGTGCAGGAGGGGTCGTGAAGGCCCGGGTGGTCGCCGCAACCCTCGGTGCCGCGCTGGCTCTCGCGGTGCTGCCCGCGGTGTCGGCCGGCGCGACCGACCGGGCCATGCTGGCGCAGGTCCGCCAGGCGACCGTGCAGTTCCACGATCTCCAGACGGCCATCGACGCCGGCTACGCGCAGTTCCTGCCCTGCTTCGACGACGCTGCCTCGTCATCGGGGATGGGCCAGCACTTCGCGATGTTGCCGCCCGACGACACCATCGATGCCCTGCATCCGGAGGTGCTGGTCTACGAGCCGCACAACGACGGGTACAAGCTGGTGGCGGTCGAGTACGTCCTGCCGCAGAACGAGGACCTGTGGACGGACGAGAACCCGCCGACGCTGTTCGGCGAGCCGTTCCACCGCAACAACGACCTCGGCATCTGGGCCTTCCACGCCTGGATCTGGCGGGGGAACCCGACCGGGGTGCACGAGGACTTCAGCCCGACCGTCCGGATGTGCCCGACGGCCAGCTGACCGACGGAGGGACGGCCTCCGGGACAACAGTCCCGGAGGCCGCCGGTCGTGACCGCGAGTGGTCGGGCTGTGACCAATGGTGCAGGCCCTTGCAGACCACCGGAAACCGGCAGATAGTCGCAGGGCAGATGGCGACTCGCGCACGTCAACAGCGGGGGAACCGGCGCGGACGAGCCGCTCCACTCGTGCGACACGTCGCCCATTTGGAGGTCCAGTGCCCAGAAACCGAGTTGTCGGAGTTCTCTCGGCCGCATTGCTGGTGGTGTCTCCGGCCGTCTTTATCCAGACGAATGCGACCGCCCAGGCCGGCGGTGACGTGCTGGTGAGCAATGGCAGCCCGACTGGGCCGTTCTCGGCGAACAAGCAGAACGAGCCGGCTGTCGCCGTCGATGCGCACGATCCCGACGTGTTGGCTGCCGGGTCCAACGACGAGATCGACATGGAGGCCTGCAACGCTGGGGCGGACAACACCTGCCCGTTCACGCCGGGAGTCGGCGTCTCCGGCATCTACTTCTCGACCGACGCCGGTCACAGCTGGGTCCAGCCGACCTATCAGGGTTTGACCGGGCGTGGCTGCGCCGGCGTCGCAGGAGATGCGGACCCGCCGTGCACCGCCAGCACGGGGCCGATCGGGACACTGCCCAACTACGCCGAGCACAACTTGGTCGCCGACGGCGACCCGGCGCTCGCCTTCGGGCCGGTGCCTGGCGCTGACGGGAGCTTCTCGTGGGACAACGGGTCACGCCTCTACTACGCCAACCTGACTTCTGCTGTGCCGGGCGCGACTCCGGCTCCGTTCAAGGGATTCGAGGCGATCGCCGTCTCGCACACCGACGACATTGCTGGTGCGGCAGCAGGCGACGAGAGCGCCTGGAGTGACCCCGTCATCGCCAGCAAGCAGAACGGCGCTCTGTTCTCCGACAAGGAGCAGGTCTGGGCCGACAACGCGGAGTCGAGCGACTTCTTCGGCAATGCCTACGTCTGCTACGCCGGCTTCCGGTCGGCCGGTCGGGGCTTCATCCCCCAGCCCTTGTTCGTGCTGACCTCACGTGACGGCGGTGACTCCTGGGTGCAGAAGCAGGTGACACCCGCCGCGGAAAACGTCAACACCAAGCAGGGCTTCGGCCGTAGCGGGTGCACGATCCGCACCGACTCGGACGGCGTGGTCTACGTCTTCGTCAACCAGTTCGCCGCCGGGTCGCCGGGTGCGGGCTCGATCGTGCTGATCAAGTCCTTTGACGGCGGCACGACATGGACCCGGCCCCGCACGCTGATGTCGGCGTTCGACTCCTGCAACGCCGTCGAGCCGTCGATCGGACGTTGTGTCGAGGACGGTGTCGGTGGAGCACGCAGCGACCTCTCCTCAGCCCCCTCGGTGGACATCGCGAACGGTGCGCCGACCGGGTCGGACGCCACCGACCGCATCGTCCTCACCTGGGTGGACGGCCGTGACGGTCTGAACCACGAAGACGTCCGGTTCACCTGGTCGGACGACGGCTTCCGGACCTGGGCTCCGGTGCGCACCGACGTGCAGACGGGCGCCACCGACCGCGGGTACTACTCGGCACCGGCGATCTCGCCGAACGGCACCGAC
>JAVEDA010000424.1 GCA_030841195.1 Actinomycetota bacterium
GCACTTCGACGAGATGGAGCAGATCCTGCGCTCCGTCCTCACCGAGGCCTGGACCCGGCTCTGACCGCTCGCCCAAAGACTCGAAATGATCACGGTTCCGTGATCATTGGTGGTCAACCGCGCTGAATTCACCGCGGTAGGTGGAGGTTCGGCGCGGTAGGGCCCGGGCTTGCTCGCGGACGGAAGGACGAGATGACCGACCGGACCACGGTACGGCGGCTGCCGGAGAAGCAGGTGCGCGACCGGTCGGTGCTGGACGCCGTCCTCGACGCCGGCCGGGTGGCGCACGTGGCGGTCCGCGACGAGGGCGGCCAGCCGTACGTCGTACCGGTGGCCTACGCCCGGGACGGCGACACGGTGCTCTTCCACGGCTCGACCGCGAGCCGGCTGTTCCGTGGCCTGGCCGACGGCGCACCGACCTGCCTGACGGTCACGCTGCTGGACGGCCTGGTGGCCGCGCGCTCGGTGTTCGAGTCGTCGATGCACTACCGCTCGGCGATGGTGCTCGGGGCGGCTGCGGTGCTCACCGGCGACGACAAGCTGCGTGCTCTGCAGCAGGTGTCGGAGCACCTGATGCCCGGCCGCTGGGCCGACGCGCGGCAGCCCAACCGCAAGGAGCTGGCGGCCACCCTGGTCCTGTCGCTCCCGCTGGCCGAGTGGTCGGTGAAGGTCAGCGACTCGCCCCCGGACGACGCGGCCGAGGACCTCGACCTGCCCGTCTGGGCCGGCGTGCTGCCGCTGCGCGAGGTCGCCGGTGAGCCGGTGCCGGCACCGGACCTGCGTGGCGCTCCCCCTCTCCCGGCGTACGTCGGTGAGTGGGCCGGTCCGTGACACCCGAGGGCTACCGCGCCCTGTCGCTCTGGCACGACACCGCCGATGACGACTGGGTGCCACGGCCGGCGCTGCCGGGCGACCTGGACGTCGACGTCGCGGTGGTCGGCGCCGGCTACACCGGGCTCTGGACTGCCTACTACCTGAAGCGAGCCGACCCGAGCCTGCGCGTCGTCGTGCTCGAGCGCGAGGTCGCCGGCTTCGGCGCGAGCGGTCGCAACGGTGGCTGGTGCTCGGCGCTGTTCCCCGCGTCGGTGGCCTGGCTCGCGGCGAGGTACGGCGAGGAACGCGCAGTCGCCCAGCACCGCGCGATGCAGGCGACCCTCGACGAGATCGCGCAGGTGGTCGCTGCCGAGGACATCGACTGCGGGTTCACCAAGGGCGGCACCGTCGTCGTTGCCCGCACGACGCAGCAGCTCGACCGGGCCCGGGCCGAGGTGACCGAGGCGCGGCACTGGGGTTTCGGCGAGGACGACCTCGCGCTGCTCGGCGCCGACGAGGCCCGCACCCGGCTGGCCGCAGCCGGTGCGCTGGGGGCGACGTACACCCCGCACTGCGCTGCCGTGCATCCAGCCCGGCTGGTCCGCGGGCTGGCGCGTGCGGTGGAACGGCTCGGGGTGACCGTGCACGAGCGCACGCCGGTGAAGCGGATCGAGCCCGGCGTCGTGACCACTCCGACCGGCCGGGTCCGCGCCGACGTCGTGGTCCGCGCCACCGAGGGCTTCACCGCCCAGCTGCCGGGGCTGCGCCGGACACTCGCACCCGTCTACTCCCTGATGGTGGCGACCGAGCCGCTCGCCGAGGACGTCTGGGACCAGATCGGTCTGCGGGCTCGCGAGACGTTCGCCGACCACCGGCACCTCGTCATCTACGGGCAACGGACCAGCGACGGCCGGCTGGCCTTCGGCGGCCGCGGGGCCCCCTACCACTTCGGCTCCCGGATCCGGCCCGAGCAGGACCGCGACCCGGCGGTGTTCGCCGCGCTGCACCGGGTGCTGGTGGACCTGCTGCCCGCCGTCGACGGCGCGGCGTTCACCCACGCGTGGGGCGGCCCGCTCGGGATCGCCCGCGACTGGTGCGCCTCGGTGGGGCTGGACCGCGGCACCGGCCTGGCCTGGGCCGGCGGCTACGTGGGCGACGGGGTGTCGACGACCAACCTCGCGGGCCGCACCCTCGCCGACCTCGTGCTCGACCGGGACACCGACCTGGTCCGCCTGCCCTGGGTCGACCACAGGTCACCGCAGTGGGAGCCCGAGCCGCTGCGCTGGATCGGCGTCAGCGCCTCGCTGGCGGTCATGACCGGGGCCGACGCGGAGGAGGAGCGCACCGGGCGGCAGTCCCGTCGGGCCGCGTTGCTCACCCGGGTCCTGGGTCACTGACGCTGCAGGTCCCGAGCGGCTGGGACGATGAGGCATGACCTCCGTGCCACCGCCGTCAGGACCGACGTACCGGATCTGCTTCGTCTGCACCGGCAACATCTGCCGGTCCCCGATCGCGGAGGTCGTGCTGCGGTGCCTGGTCGAGGACGCCGGACTGGCGGGCTCGGTCGAGGTCGACTCGGCGGGCACCGGTGCCTGGCACCTCGGCGACGGTGCCGATCCGCGGGCCGTGGACGTGCTCCGGGGCAGCGGGTACGACGGGTCGACGCATCGCGCGCGCGCCTTTGCGGCGGACTGGTGCGCCGACCGGGACCTCGTGATCGCGCTCGACCGCGGCCACTTGCGCTCGCTCCGAGCGGCGGCGCGGGACGAGGCGGAGCGCGGGAAGGTGCGGCTGTTGCGGTCGTTCGACCCGGATGCACCCCCGGACGCCGACGTGGCCGACCCCTACTACGGCGGTGCCCGCGACTTCGCCGAAGTGCTCGATCAGGTCGAGCGCGCCTGCCGGGGGCTGCTCGACGAGGTCGCCCGGGTGCTCGACGACAGCACCGTGCCCGGGTCGTGACGGCGCCGTTCGCCAAGTCCCGGCCGGGCGCGCCGGTGGGGTTCTTCGC
>JAVEDA010000440.1 GCA_030841195.1 Actinomycetota bacterium
ACCAGGGTGCGGTGACCGTGGAAGGCCTCGCGCAGGATCGCCCACTGCACCGGGTCGGTGTCCTGGAACTCGTCGACCAGCACCACCCGGTAACGCGCCCGCAGCCGAGCCTTCGCGACCGGACCCGTCGTCTCGTCGATGAGGGTGTCCCGGAGCCGCAGCAGCATGTCGTCGTAGTCGATGAGCTGCTGGTGCCGCTTGCGCCGGTCGACCTCGGCGCGCACCGCGGCGGCGATCCGCGCGCGCTGTCCGGGCATGCCGTCGGTCGTCGTCGGCGGCAACAGGTCGGTGGCGGGGTCCCTTGTTGCGTCCTTCGCGAGATCGTGAAACTGGGCCCGGGTCATGTCCGGCGGCTCGGAACCCGCCGCGCCCCACTTGCGCAGGTAGAGGTCGTCGGCCACCTCGGCCACCAGGTCGCCGATGCTCTCGACGAGCACCGCACCGGTGTCGTGGTCGCCGGCGGTGCCGAGCGCGAGCAGCACCTGCTGGCAGAAGCCGTGCGTCGTGGTGACCGTCGCGGCGTCGAAGACGGTGAGTGCCTCTTCAAGCAGTTTGCGCCGTACGTCGGTGAGCTCGCGGTCCGCGTCGGCGAGCTGTGCGAGGACGAGGTCGTCGTCCGGGATGGTGGTCGGGTTTGCCAAGCCGTCGCGTGCTGAGACCAGGCGCTCGCGGACCCGCTCCCGCAGTTCCCGGGTCGACTCGCGGCTGAAGCTGACGACCAGCAGCTCCTCCATCGCGACCCCGTCGGCGACGTAGCGCGCGACCAGGTTGGCGATGGTGAACGTCTTGCCGGTGCCGGCGCTGGCCTCCAGCACCGTGGTGCCCTCGGGCAGCGGGCCGAGCAGGTCGAACGGCTCGGGGGCTGCCACCGTCACGTCGGTCAGGACGCTGCCGGCGCGTAGCGCAGGTGCAGCACGCCGGTGTCCAGCGTCTGCGAGTGCAGCAGCTTGAGTGGCTGGGTGGGTGTGTCCTCGAACAGCCGTTGGCCTGAGCCGACCGCGATCGGGTGCACCAGCAGGGCGAGCTCGTCCAGCAGTCCGTTGGCGAGCAGCCACCGCACAGTGGTGGCGCAGCCGGACATGCCGATGTCGCCGTCGGTGCTCTCCTTGATCTTGTGCAGCTGTGCCGCGACGTCGTCGGAGACCAGGGTGGTGTTGTTCCAGGACGCGTCCTCGAGGGTCGTCGAGACGACGTACTTCGGGATGTTGTTGATGAACTCCGAGAACGGCACCTCCGGACCCTGCTGCGGCCAGTACTCCGACCACTCGCCGTACAGCTTCCGGCCCATCAGGAAGGCGCTGGTGGTCGACATCCCCGCACCGACGATCTCGCCCATCGCGTCGTCGAAGTATGGGAAGTGCCACTGGTCGGGGCGCTCGACGACCCCGTCGAGCGAGATGAAGAAGTTGGACACGATCCGACCCATGGCTGAGCTCCCTTTGCTGTGGCTACCGATGAAACCTAGACGTTCGGCACCCGCATGAGGAATGGCCTGAGATGTAGGGGTTTGCGTGCGTCGCCTCATCTTTGCCTGTTTCGGCGCCGATAAGAGGGTTGTCGGTGGGCTCCGCCGATAGCCGCCTTCGGCCGGCCCGTGCACATCGTGACTCCGAGGTATCCAGTGCCCTTCTCATTGACGTGGTTGCACCATCGACGAGGTGCGGCAACCGTCGGCATCGCGGCACTGCTCACCTGCGGGATCGGGCTGGCTCCTGCCTTCAGTTCGACGCCGGCTCCGAAGCGGGTGGCCTTGGACGTGTTCTCCGGGTGTCTCGCCACCCACGGTGACCGTCAGGTGTTCAACGTCGTTGTGGGCCCAGCTCGGCGCAGGGCATGTCCGGCGGGCTCTACCCGGGTGCACTGGAACGACGAGGGCCGGAGCGGAGCCGGCGGCGCCGCCGGCGCCCCGGGAACGGCTGGAGCCAACGGCGTGAACGGCGCGCCAGGAACTGCTGGTGCCACCGGCCTGACGGGGACTAGTGGCGCGCCGGGTGCGTCCGGAGTTGACGGTGCGAGCGGTGCAGACGGTTCGATCGGCCTGACTGGATCTGCAGGGGCCGATGGGACGAGCGGCCTGGACGGCGCGGCCGGCCCGGCTGGGGCTGATGGGTCGAACGGCGCTGACGGGTCGAATGGCGCTGACGGGTCCAATGGCGCTGACGGCGCTGACGGCGCGGACGGCGCAGTCGGCCCAGCAGGTCCGGGAAGCCTGGTCTCGGGCGGCGTCTTCACGCTGCTGTCGCCGGGTTCGTACCCGGACACGCACGCCTACCTGCCGTTGTCCGGCTACCTGGCAAATGAGTTCGTCGCCCCGGCGCTTGACCAGGACTCAGAGTTCACCTGGGCCGCCCACACGAGCGTGGAGCAGGTGATCGGCCAGGACGAGACGATCACCAACATCCATGCGAACTTCGGGAGCATCACGGATCTCGGGGGCCGACTCCTCAGGGTGGAGCTGACGCTGCTGGTGTCCTCGGGAGGAACTGCACTCCTGAGCCCGGCCGTCTCTTGCATGCTCGATGTCGAGGGGCAGGGCCCGACATCGCTGGACTGTGCGTTGACGGAGGACCAAGCGGTGCACTTGAGGGCCGGGGACGTCGCCGTGATGTACGTCCATCCCTACGTGGGCAGCTCGGAGCCGAACACGCAGATCGACATCTACGGCA
>JAVEDA010000449.1 GCA_030841195.1 Actinomycetota bacterium
GAGGAGGTAGCCGGCCGGCACGGTCAGCAGCAGGGCGGCGGCGGTGAGGTCCGCGGCGACGAGCAGCGGGCGGCGGCGGGACAGCCGGTCGATCCAGGCCCCCACCAGCAGCGAGAACCCGATGTAGGGGGCGGTGCCGGCCGCCACCAGCAGGCCCATCTGCCAGGCGGAGGCGCCCAGCAGCACCGCGGCGGCCAGCGGCAGGGCGAGCACGGTGACCTCGCTGCCGATCGCCGAGATCGAGTAGGCCGACCAGACCAGCCGGAAGTCGCGGCTGCGCAGGGGGTGGATCCGGCGCTGCGGCGGGAGGGCTGTCGCGGCTGCTGCTGTCGGCAGAGGTGCGGTGGCGGTGTCCATAGATGTGAAAGTATCGCTTCACATCGATGGTGTGAAGGGGTTCTTTCAGATATTCTCGAGGTCATGAGCGACGAGCGGTACGGCAAGCGGCTGACCGACCCCGGCGCGGTGCGCGCGCTGGCCCACCCCGGCCGGTCCGCGATCCTGGAACGGCTCCAGCTGGAAGGCCCCGCGACCGCGACCGAGTGCGCGCAGGTGGCCGGGCTGACGCCGAGCGCCTGCAGCTACCACTTGCGGCTGCTGGCGCGGCACGGGTTCGTCGAGGAGGCCGACAACGCCGGCGGCGACGGCCGCGAGCGCGTCTGGCGGGCGGTGCTCACCGCCTGGGAGAGCGACCTGGAGGACGCCGCCGACCCGACCGAGGCGGCGGCCCTGGACCGGACCCTTGGACAGGTCATGCTGGCCAACACCGACCGCAAGGTGGAGAGCTGGTTGGAACGGGCCGGCCAGGACCAGCGCGAGTGGCGCGAGGCGGCGATCCTGTCCAACAGCACCCTGGTGGCCACCCCCGAGGAGCTGGTCGAGCTCCGGGCCGCCCTGATGGCCGCGATGGCGCCCTACTTCCACACCAACCGGCCACTGTCGCTGGCACCGCCCGGCGCCCGGATGTTGCACGCGGCCGTGCGGATCGTCCCCGGCCCGCCACTCGACGGGTGACGGTCGGCAGGGGAGGGTGGCAGCCATGGACTTCACCATCCCCGAGGAGCTGCGCGCTCTCCGGAAGAGCTACGCCACCTTCCTCGACCGCGAGATCCGGCCGATCGAGGAGGGGCTGTTCGAGGACCTGACCGGGCTGGACCCGGACCGGGACCGGCTCTACGAGGGCGCGCTCGCGGTCCGGCGCCGGTCCGCCGAGGAAGGCTTCTACGCCTGCTACCTGCCCGAGGCGGTCGGCGGCTGGGGCGTGTCGACTCTGGGCACCGCCCTGCTGGTCGAGGACGCCGCCCGCTCCGGGCTTCGGCTCGCCCCGCTGACTCTCGGCGTGCCCAACCCGTCCGGACCGAGCCCGATGCTGCTGAAGCTGCCCGAGCACCTCTGGCCGACGTACCTGCACCCGGTCGTGAAGGCCGAGAAGACGATGTGCTTCGCCCTCACCGAGCCGGAGGCCGGCAGCGACGCCCAGGCGATCCGCACCAGCGCGCGCCGCGACGGCGACGACTGGGTCATCGACGGGATGAAGCACTACATCACCAACGGCGACAAGGCCGACTTCGCGGTCGTGTTCGCGGTGACCGACAAGGAGAAGCGGGCGGACGGCGGCATCACCGCGTTCGTGGTGCCGAGCGAGCAGTTCCGGGTCGGGAAGGTGCAGGCGACGATGGCCGACGCGCACCCGTCCGAGCTGTGGTTCGACGGGTCGCGGGTGCCGGCCGACCACGTGGTCGGCGAGGTGGGCAGGGGCTTCCAGGCCGCGATGACCTTTCTCAACGGAGGCCGGGCCGGGTTCGCGGCGCAGTCGCTCGGGCTGGCCGAGCTCTGCCTCGACCAGGCGGTGGCGCACGCCCGTACCCGGACGGCGTTCGGCCGGCCGCTCGCGGAGAACCAGGGGGTGTCGTTCCCGCTGGCCGAGTGCAAGGCCGAGATCGAGGCGATGCGCTGGATGACCTACCACCTGGCCTGGGCGACCGACCAGGCCGACGGCTCCGGTGCGGCGCTGGCGCTGGACTCCTCGATCGCGAAGTTCTACTGCACCGAGCGGGCCTACGCGGTGGCCGACCGGTGCCTGCAGGTCTTCGGCGGCATGGGCCTGCTGCGCGAGGGCCCGATCGAGCGGGTGCTGCGGCACCTGCGGGTGCTGCGGGTGGTCGAGGGAGCCTCCGAGGTGCAGAAGCTCGTCATCGCCCGCTCCCTCGGCCTCTGACGCCGTTTACAGGGGCGACTAGGCTGGGAGGCACCGCCAGAAGAGTCTCGACGTGCAAGGAAGAGGGCGATCCGCGCCGTGTCACAGACCGGGGACAAGACCACCTCACCGGGCGGGTTCGGCCCGAACGAGTGGCTCGTGGAGGAGCTCTACCAGCAGTACCTCGCGGACAAGGACAGCGTCGACAAGGCGTGGTGGGACTTCTTCCAGGACTACCGCCCCGACGGTCCGCCGGCCGCCCCGCGCAGCGGCAACGGCGCCCCGGCACCGGCCGCGAACCCCACGACATCAGGACGGCCGGCCAGCTCACCCGCACCACAGCCCGCGACGCCGCGCGCCGACGGTGCTCCGACGCCGGAGCCCGTGGCCCAGAAGCCCGCGGCTGCCCCGGTGAGTCCGCCGACGCCCTCCCCCGCCCCGTCGGCGGCAAAGACGCCAGCACCCTCCTCGACCGGCAGCGGCGACATCACCACCTTGAAGGGCCCGGCTGCCCGGGTCGTCACCAACATGCAGGCCAGCCTTGCGGTGCCGACGGCCACCAGCGTCCGGGCCGTCCCGGCCAAGCTGCTCATCGACAACCGCACCGTCATCAACAACGCGCTGCAGCGGGGTCGGGGCGGCAAGGTCTCGTTCACGCACCTGATCGGCTTCGCGGTGGTCAAGGCGCTGGCCGCGATGCCGGAGATGAACTACGGCTTCGTCGAGCAGGACGGCAAGCCCGCGGTGCGCAAGCCCGAGCACGTCAACTTCGGCCTGGCCATCGACGTGCAGAAACCGGACGGCTCCCGGACGCTGCTGGTGCCCTCGATCAAGGGCGCGGAGGCGATGGACTTCGCCGGCTTCTGGGCGGCGTACGAGGACGTGGTCCGGCGGGCCCGCAGCAACAAGCTGACCGCCGACGACTTCGCGGGCACCACGATCAGCCTCACCAACCCGGGCACCATCGGCACTGTGCACTCGGTGCCGCGGCTGATGGCCGGCCAGGGGACGATCGTCGGCGTCGGCGCGATGGAGTACCCCGCGGAGTACCAGGGCGCGGCACACGAGACGCTGGCCCGGTTGGCTGTCAGCAAGGTCATGACGCTGACGTCGACGTACGACCATCGCATCATCCAGGGCGCGCAGTCCGGCGACTTCCTGCG
>JAVEDA010000373.1 GCA_030841195.1 Actinomycetota bacterium
CCCTAGACTCCGGCCGAGCCCGACGTAAGGGGAGACGCAGCGTGCGCAAGGTGCTGATCGCCAACCGCGGTGAGATCGCCGTCCGGATCGCCCGGGCCTGCCGGGACGCCGGCCTCACCAGCGTGGCTGTCTACGCCGAGCCGGACCGGGACGCGCTGCACGTGCGGGTCGCCGACGAGGCCTTCGCCCTGGGCGGCAGCACCCCCGGCGACTCCTACCTGGCCATCGACAAGATCCTCGAGGTCGCCCAGCAGTCCGGTGCCGACGCCGTGCACCCCGGCTACGGCTTTCTGGCCGAGAACGCCGGCTTCGCCCAGGCCGTGACGGACGCCGGGCTGACCTGGATCGGCCCTCCCCCATCTGCGATCGACTCGCTCGGCGACAAGGTCAAGGCCAGGCACATCGCCGAGCGGGCCGGCGCTCCCCTTGTCGCCGGCACCAAGGAGCCGGTCAAGGACGCCGACGAGGTGCTCGCCTTCGCCAAAGAGCACGGCGTCCCGGTCGCCATCAAGGCGGCGTACGGCGGGGGCGGACGCGGCCTCAAGGTCGCGCGCACCCTCGAGGAGATCCCCGACCTCTACGAGTCCGCGGTGCGCGAGGCCGTCGGCGCGTTCGGCCGCGGTGAGTGCTTCGTGGAGAAGTACCTCGACAAGCCGCGGCACGTCGAGACCCAGTGCCTGGCCGACAGCCACGGCACCGTGGTCGTCGTCTCCACCCGCGACTGCTCCCTGCAGCGCCGCCACCAGAAGCTTGTCGAGGAGGCGCCTGCGCCGTTCCTCACCGACGCCCAGAACGCCGAGCTCTACCGGGCGTCCAAGGCGATCCTCGCCGAGGCCGGCTACGTCGGCGCCGGCACCTGTGAGTTCCTGGTCGGCCAGGACGGCACGATCTCCTTCCTCGAGGTCAACACCCGGCTGCAGGTCGAGCACCCGGTGACCGAGGAGGTCAGCGGCATCGACCTGGTCCGGGAGATGTTCCGCATCGCCGACGGCGAACCGCTGGGCTACGACGACCCGCCACTGCGCGGCCACTCGATCGAGTTCCGGATCAACGGCGAGGACGCCGGCCGCGGCTTCCTGCCCGCACCCGGGCACGTCACCACGTTCCTGCCCCCGACCGGTCCCGGCGTACGGCTCGACTCCGGTGTCGAGGAGGGCGGCGAGGTCGTCGGTGCGTTCGACTCGATGCTGGCCAAGCTGATCGTCACCGGCGCCACCCGCAAGCAGGCGCTGGAGCGGGCCCGGCGGGCACTGGCCGAGTTCGAGGTCGACGGGATGCCGACGGTGCTGCCGTTCCACCGGGCCGTCGTCGCCGACCCGGCGTTCGCGCCCGACGGCGACAAGCCGTTCACGATCCACACCCGCTGGATCGAGACCGAGTTCGACAACACGATCGAGCCCTGGGCCGGCGCGCCTGCCGAGTCCGCCGAGCCGGGCGAGCGCGAGCGGATCGTCGTCGAGGTCGGCGGCAAGCGGCTGGAGGTCGTGCTCCCCGCCGGTCTCGGGTCTGCCGCAGGCCGGTCCACAGGGGCCCGCTCTCCCCGGCGTACGGGGGGAAAGAAGACCGGAGCCGCGACCAGCGGCGACTCGCTGACCAGCCCGATGCAAGGCACCATCGTCAAGGTCGTGGCCGAGGACGGGCAGCAGGTGGCCGCCGGCGACCCGGTGGTCGTGCTCGAGGCGATGAAGATGGAGCAGCCGCTGAACGCGCACAAGGCGGGAACCGTCACCGGGCTCACGGCGTCCGTCGGCGAGACGGTCACCAGCGGCGCGGTCATCTGCGAGATCAAGGACTAGTGCGGAACCGACGTACGACGGACGGAGTTGACCGGCCATGGACCTCCTGATCCTGCTCGTCGTGATCGGCATCGTGATCGCGGTGGTCGTCACGCGGTCGCAGCGGCGCGAGAAGCAACGTGAGCTCGAGGCGCTGACAGCCGTGCGCGCCGCGGCCGAGGAGGACGTCGTCCGGTTCGGCGAGGACGTGACACTGCTCGGCAACGAGACCGCCGGCCGCGAGCTGGACGAGGCGACGCGACAGGACTACCGGCGCGCGCTGGACGCCTACGACGCGTCGAAGTCCGCGCTGGACCGGGTGACCAAGCCCGACGACATCCGCGGCATCACCGGCATCCTCGAGGACGGCCGGTACGCGATCGCCTGCGTGCAGGCCCGGCTGGCCGGAAAGCCGGTGCCGGCCCGGCTGCCACCGTGCTTCTTCAACCCGCAGCACGGGCCCTCGGTCGAGAACGTCGACTGGGCGCCGCCCGGTGGCGTGCCCCGCTCGGTGCCGGCCTGTGCGGCCGACGCCGAGCGGGTCCGGGCCGGGGCGGAGCCCGACGTACGGAAAGTGCCGGTGGGCGCGGGCCGGAAGCCGTACTGGCAGGGCGGCCGCGGCTACAGCCCGTACGCGCAGGGGTACTTCTCGCCGTTCGCGATGTCCGGCCTGCTCCCCGGCCTGTTCCTCGGCTCGCTGCTGTCCGGCGGCTTCGGCGGCGGCGACGGGTCGTACTCGGACGGCTACCAGGACGGCCAGGACTCGGGCGGCGACGGCTCCGGTGACGGCGGTGACGGCGACGGTGGCGACGGCTCTGGGGACGGCGGCGACGGCGGCGGTGGCGACGGCGGCGGTGGCGACTTCGGGGACGGCGGCGGCTCGGACTTCAGCGGCGGCGACTGGGGTGGCGGCGGCGACTTCGGCGGCGGCGACTTCGGCGGCGGCGACTTCGGCTGAAGCCGTCGAGTGGCGCGACCGTGTGGTCGACACGCCGACGGGACCACGAGGTTGCGCCACTCGACGCTAGGGAGGCGGACGGAGACCGCTGGGGGTTAGCCGCGCCAGACCTTGGTGTGGAGCTGTCGGGCGGCCTCGGCCACCGAGCCGCTGATCGACGGGTAGATCGTGAACGAGTGGGCCAGCTGGTC
>JAVEDA010000526.1 GCA_030841195.1 Actinomycetota bacterium
CACCCGCACTTCACCGAGCCCGCGCTCGACCTGTACCGCAGCCTGTTCGAGCCGTCGGAGCTGCTCGACGCGCCGCGCACGATCGTCGCGGCCGGGATCGTCGTCGGCGACGACGACGAGGACGCCGCCCGCCGCGCCCTGCCCGGCGGCGTCGCCATGCTGCGCCTGCGTCAGGGCCGCCCGGCGCCGATCGTCAGCGTCGAGGACGCCGTCGCGATCGTCGCGACGCTCGGCCCGGCGGAGCTCCAGGCCGTCGACGAGGCCGTCGGCCGAGCGATCGTCGGCGGCCCGCAGACGGTCCACACACAGCTGCTCGATCTCGTCGAGCGCACCGGCACCGACGAGCTCATGCTGACCTCGCAGGTCGTCGACGCCGACCAGCGCATCCAGGCGCTCGAGCGGGTCGCCGAGGCGTTTGAGCTCACGCCGCAGCCGGCGGCGTGACGCTCCGGCGCTAGCGGAAGCGGCGGCGCTTGCGCGGCGGGGGCGGCGGCGGCGCGTACGGGTCGGGCGCCTGCGCCGGGTAGTCGGGATCGACCGGCCGCCCGTACGGGTCGGCGGTCTGCGCGGGGTAATCGGGATCGACCGGCCGGGCGTAGGGATCCGCGGTCTGGGCCGGATAGTCGGGATCGAGCGGCCGGCCGTTCGCCGCGGGCGGCGCCGCCGGATAGTCGGCGTTGACCGGCTGCGCGTACGGGTCCGATGGCGCGGCCGCGCCCGGGCGCCCGAACGGATCGGAGCCGCCCCCGCCGTCCAGCCGGGGGTCGACATAGGGCTCGTTCTGCGCGTAGGGATCCGCCGCCGTCCGCTCGAGGCCCGCGTCGACGTGCGCCTGGTGGGGATCGGGCTGATGGGCCTGGCGAGCGTGCAGGTCCGCCGCGACGCGGCGTGCCTGGGCCTGCAGGTTCTGCTCCTCGCGTGCCGCGTCGCCCGGCTCGACCGCCTGCGCGTGACGCTCGACCGCCACCGCCATCGGATCGTGGCGCGAGGCCACCCGGGCACGGCGCGAGCCGCGCAGCGTCGGGGCCTGCGAGCCGCCGCGCAGGCCGGCGACACCGCCAGGGCGCCCGCGCATGTACACGAACGCGGCGGCGGCGATGACCAGCAGTACGACGATGACGAGCACGATCTCCATGACAAACCCGTACCCGCGCGGCCTCGTCGCGGAAACGCGCCCGCCGAACCCGGGCCTACAATCGCCGCCAATGACCGCCCGCGAGCCGATGACCCGCACCTACCGCGTCGCGCTCGGCATCGCCACGCCGACGGTCCGCCTCTGGGGCCGCCTCGAGGTCGAGGGGCTCGAGAACATCCCCGCGGAAGGGCCGCTGCTGATCGTCGGCAACCACGACTCCTACTGGGATCCGGTCGTCATCGGCATCGCCGCGATCAAGCACCGGCAGATCCGGGCGCTGTCGAAGTCCTCGCTGTGGAAGGTCAAGGGTCTCAACAAGGTGCTCGACGGCATGGGCCAGATCCCGATCGAGCGCGGCACCGGCGATGCCGGCGCGCTGGATCGCGCGATCGAGGAGCTGCGCGCCGGAAGCTGCATCGGGATCTTCCCCGAGGGCACGCGCAGCCTGGGCCGCGAGCTGCGCCCGCGCAGCGGCCTCGGCCGGCTCGTCGCCGCGGTGCCCGAGGTCGTGGTGGTGCCGACCGCCGTCACCGGCTCGGTCGACATCACCCGCCCCTTCAGGCGACCACGCCTGCGCGTCCGCTTCCTGCCGCCCGCCGAGGGCCTGCGCGAGGGCGAGACGCCCGGCGATCACTCCGTCCGCGTCGTGGCCGAGATCCGCAAGCTCGCGCCGATCGCGATCGCCGGGCGCAAGCGACGAAAAGCCGCCGCCGGCCAGCCGGCGAGCTAGGCTGCGCCCGACCCGTGCCCGACCCCGTTCTCACCCAGGCGATCGACAAGGTCGCATCGGGCCGGCATCTCAGCGTCGACGAGGCGGCCGAGGTGCTCGCGGTGATCAAGGCCGGCGACGCCTCGGAGACGCAGATCGCCGGCATCCTCATCGGCCTGCGCACGAAGGGCGAGACGATCGAGGAGCTCGCCGGCCTCGCCCGCACGATGCGCGCGCTCGCCGCGCACGTCGACACGACGCGCGACGAGCTCGTCGACACCGCGGGCACCGGCGGCGGGCGCCTCACGTTCAACGTCTCGACCACCGCCGCGCTGATCGCGGCGGGCGCCGGGTGCGCCGTGGCCAAGCACGGAAACCGCTCGGCCACCAGCCTCTCGGGGTCGGCCGACGTGCTCGAGGCGCTCGGCGCGCGGATCGACCTCGCGCCGGATGCGGTCGCGCGCTGCATCGCGGAGGCCGGGTTCGGGTTCATGTTCGCTCCCGCACACCACCAGGCGACGCGCTTCGTCGTGCCCGTGCGCAAGGAGCTGGCGGTGCGCACGATCTTCAACTTCCTGGGGCCCCTGACCAACCCGGCGGGCGCCCGGCGCCAGCTCATCGGCGTCGCCGATCCCGCGTTCCTCGACGTGATGGCGGGCGCACTGGCGCGCCTCGGGATCGACAGGGCGTTGCTAGTGTCCGGCTCGGATGGGCTCGACGAGATGAGCACCTCCGGCGCCACCCATGTCGTCGAGGTCAACGGGGAAGAGATCGAGCGCTACACGGTCCAGCCCGCGGACGTGGGCCTGCCCGAAGCGCCGGCCTCGGCGATCTCGGGCGGCGATCC
>JAVEDA010000028.1 GCA_030841195.1 Actinomycetota bacterium
GTTGTGCCCGGTCATCCGCTTGAACCGACCGTAGACGTCAGTGGCGATGTAGCCCAGCGGGTGCCCGACGTGCAGCCCGATGCCCGAGGGGTACGGGAACATGTCCAGCACGTACTTCTTCGGCCGGGCCGCGACCTTGTCCGGCTCGGCCATCGGGCCGGCCGGGTTCGGCGCCTCGAAGGTGCCCTCGGCCTCCCACCGGTCCTGCCAGCGCGTCTCGATCTGCGCGGCCAGCTCGGCGGTGTACCGGTACGGCGGGTCGCCGTCCTCGCGCTGGCGGTCGGGTCGGGCTGTGTCGGTCATGGGTGGCGCCCTCTGCTGGTCTCGGCGTGCTCCGGACATGAGAAAGCCCCTCGCACAGGAGGGGCAGCCGCGCTGACGTCGTGCAGAGGGGTCAGCGCGGCCCGATAAGGAGCAGTCCGTAACGCATGGGATCAACCGTACCCGACTCGACTTGCGGGCGCACCCGAGAGTCAGGCGCTCGCGTCGTTCGCCGGCGGCGAGTCGGCCGAGGCCCGGCGGTGCGGCAGGGCGGACGCCTCCTTGCGCAGCGAGCGGCGCAGGTACATCTCCTGGTCGGCCTTGCCGAGCAGGGTCTCCAGAGTGCCGGAGTCCCAGGGGGCAAGCATCGAGCCGCCCGCGCTCACCCGGACCGGCCACACCTCGGCCGGCACCTCGGACGCGAGTACGACCCCGTCACGGACCCGGCGCTCGAGCTGGAGCGGGGCCATGCCCGGGCCGGGGCCGACCACGCAGAACTCGTCGCCGCCCCACCGCGCCACCACGTCGGTGCCGCGGGTGGCCGCGCGCAGCGCCTCCGCCACAGCCACGATCACCTCGTCCCCGACGGCGTGGCCCAGCGCGTCGTTGACCCGCTTGAGGCCGTCGATGTCGACGAACAGGCAGTGCACCGCGTCGCCCTGCCGGCGGGCCTGCTCGACCATCTGGGCACCCACCATCGCCAGGCCCCTACGGTTGGCGAGCCCCGTCAGATGGTCACGGACGGCTGCCGCCTCGGCCGCGGCGTGCGCCTCTCCGAGCGCGCGCACGTTGCCCCTGCGCAGGTGGTTGACGAGCACGGCGAGCAGCGTGGCAATGAACATCCCGACGACGTAGTGCGGCCACGCGTCGGCCGGCCCGACCAGGAACGCTCCGACCGCCCAGCCGCCCCAGGCCAGGTACAGGGTCGCGGCGAGCCAGCGCAGCGACAGCAGCACCGCCCCGGCGCCGACGACGACCAGCATCAGGTTGGTCGTCTGCCGTGGCTGCCCGCTCAGCACGAGGTGCACGATCGCGTTGGCAGCGGCGACGAGGACCAGACCCGCGGTCGCCGGCTGCGCCAGGTGATCGGGCAACGGGCGCCGGTACACGACGTACCCGAAGACGCCGAGAAGCAGCGCGCTGCAAGCGGCCACCGCCACCATCACGACCCGCAGGGTGCCGTCAAGCATGAGGAGGTGCAGGGGCACGAACACCGCGAAGAGCGCAGCAAGCCCGGCCGCGAGGGCCGGGACCGCAGCCGTCACCGCCGCGTCGTACGTCTCGTCGGGCGTGAGCGACACCCCGACTCTGTCGACACGGCCGCTGCTCACCTTGACACCGTACGGCGAGAGGGTGCTGCGCGGCAGGCTGTTCGCCTCAGTGCTCCCCCGGTCGGCCGAGCCCGGGCCAGGGCCGGGGAGCGGCCCCGTGGTACTGCCGGAGGAACTCCTCGACGGTCCATCGGCGCAGCGCGTACACCTCGTCGTCGGGCGCCAGGCTGATCACCTCGCCCGCCGCGCAGAAGGCGTCGGCCTCCTCCATCAGCCGGGCGTAGGTGAGCATCTGGGAAGCGCTCTCCTGCCGGAGCGGGTACTGAACCTCGGTGCGCTGCTCCCCCGCCTCGTAGGCCCGCTCGAGCTCGTCCCGCGGCGCCGCCAGGGCCGGGCCGTAGGTCGCCGACATCGAGGTGGCGAAGGCGACCAGCCTGGCGTGCACGGAGGACGCCTGCTCGTCCCCCCGGGCATCGAGGGCGATCAGCTGCAGCTCGCGGACCAGCTCGATCGTCCGCTCCTCCTGCCGGATACCGAGCGCGACGGGGTAGTCGAGCAGCCGCACCGCGTCGGCCGCGGGGGCCGCGCGCTCCGGCAGGGCCTCCAGGTCGTCAAGCCAGGTCGGAGCCATCGAGGTCACCCGCGCCTCGTCCGGCCGATGATCACCATGGCCCGGATGGTGGCAGGCGGCCGGGCCGGGCACAACCACCGTCCCGGCGACGTGTCAGGCGGAGACGGCCCTGGCGCCGGTGGTCGGCCGTCCGAGCGCCCACAGCGACCACAGGTCCAGGTCGCGAGCGCGGATCATCCTGGTCGCCGGCCGCTCCGGGTCGGGGGTCAGCGCCGGGAGCTCGTGGTCGGCGAGTGCGGCAGCGATCACGGTGAACGGCACGTCGGCGTAGGCGGCGGCTTCGTGAACGTCCAGCCAGGTGTCGGTGAGGGTGCGCGTCGGCATGCCTGTGAGATCGCCAAGTCTTGACGATTCCTTGACCCGCCAACCGGGTGACTCGGAGTACGGAACCGGCGGAGTCAGCGTTCGGTGTACTGCTTGAGCCGCCAGGCGCCGTCGCCGATGCCGCCGAGACGGGTGTCATAGTGGAAGGTCCAGCCACCGACGTTGTCGATGGTCTTGCAGATCATTGACCCGTAGAAGTCGCTGGCCGCGTTGGAGCTGACGCCGGTACAGCTGGCGTTGGGCGCATAGACCGCCGCCGCCAGCGAGCTCTGGTTGTACATGGTGACCGTGCTGCCGGTGGTGTAGATCTGCAAGCGGCCCGCGGATGGTGACGAGGCCACGTCGTAGTTCACCGCTGAGTGGTTCTTGTTGCCGAGGGTGACGTCGCCACCGTCGACGAAGATGCGCACCGGGGGGTCGCTGGGCGAGCCGGTCACGACGAAATTGTCGCTGTCGGCGAAGAAGGAGGAGAAGCAGTACGGCGAGCCGTCCGCTTTGGGAGCAATGTGGTCGCCGACGAAAGCGGAGAGCGGCCCGGCGGCCCTGCAGGCATCGATCTGAGCCTGGATGAACCCCGAGCTACCGGTGGCCTGGGCGATGTTGAGCGGTGTGTTCACCGTCGTGGTGGCGGCGCTTCCCGGGCAGCCCTGGCCGGTGCACCGCGCCGGGTCGTGGTTGTTCGACCAGTCGTAGAGGTTGACCGCGTCCACGTGGGTCGAGCTACCGGACAGGTCCAGCGTGCCGTTGGTGCCGACCGAGCCGTAGCCGGTGACCGGGTAGGAGACGGCGACGTTGTTGCCGCTGAAGTTGAGGTAGGTGTCGGCGAAAGCGGTGACCGGGAACAGCGGCGACGCGCTGACGTTCGCCGTGACGGTGCGGCTGGTGGTGCCGGACGTCGTCTTGGTGGCGGTGCTGGTCAAGGCCCACTGAAGCGAGGTGGAGCTGGGCCGGGTCGCCCGGTAGACGTAAGTGACGCCGCCGATCGTCGCAGTGGTCGGGCCGATGGCTGTCGCGGTAGATGTCACGGAAAGGCTGTCGATGGCGAAATAGGCCTGCTGGATACCCGCATCCGACGCCTGCCCGGTGTCGACGAACCTGGTGTCCTTGCGGGTGCTCTGCTGCGTTGTGAAGATCATCGCCATCGTCGCGGTGACCGCGATCGTCACCATCAGGATGCCCATCAGCGCGACCATCATCGAGCCCCCGTCACCAGACGGGCGTCGGCTGCCACTCATGGGTCCGTCCTTCGATCTTTACCGCGATGGGATACCCGACGGCACAGCGCGGAGCGCCCAGTGCCGTGGGTGGCGTGGCGACTGCCACATTGATCTCATCGCGACAAGGGCACGATTCGTTACCGAATGAACACTCTCCGTCACGACGGAGGGTGCGGGCCCGGAGGGATTTGTCGGCGTGGCGGCATAAAGTCTGCGGACGGATGCCGGTAGCGCACGAGCCTTCTCTGGAGTTCGAATGCCCCAAGCACTCAGCAAGTGGCACGGGAACCCGTGGGCGATCCTGATCACCCTGTCCCTGGGGTTCTTCATGACCCTGTTGGACCTGACGATCGTCAACATCGCCATCCCCAGCATGATCGACGAGCTTGACGCCTCGCTCGACGAGATCCTCTGGGTGATCAACGCCTACGTCCTGGTACTGGCCGTGTTGCTCATCACCGCCGGCCGACTGGGCGACCTGCGCGGCCAACGCACCCTGTTCGTCGCCGGCATCGTGGTGTTCACCCTGGCCAGCCTGGCCTGCGGGCTGGCGCCCAACCCGACCCTGCTCATTGCGTTCCGGGCCGTGCAAGGGCTCGGGGCCGCCCTGCTGATGCCGCAGACGATGGCCATCATCATCGGGACGTTCCCAGCGGATCGACGTGGCACCGCCCTCGGCATCTGGGGCGCGGTTGCCGGCCTGGCCACCGTCGCCGGCCCGACCCTTGGCGGCGTGCTGGTCACCTACGCGAGCTGGCGCTGGATCTTCATCGTCAACGTCCCGATCGGGCTTGTCGTGCTGGCGATGACGTTCGCCTTCATCCCGGACGCCCGGATGGAGCGCCAGCACAAGCTCGACGTGCTCGGCGTCGCCCTAGCCACCGCCGGCCTGTTCTGCCTGACGTTCGCCCTGATCGAGGGCCAGCGCTACTCGTGGAACGGCGCGATCGACGCGCTGTTCGTGGCAGCCGCAGTCCTCACCGTGCTCTTCCTGCTGCAGCAACGCAGCCGGCAGGACTCGGAGCCGCTGGTGCCGTTCTCACTGTTCCGCAACCGCAACTTCACGGTGATCAACGCCGTCGCGACACTGGTCTCGGTCGCGATCCTCGGCTTCTTCCTCCCGTTCACCATCTACCTGCAGTCCGTGCTGGGCTACTCGGCCATCAAGGCGGGGCTGATCCTGGCGCCGATGTCGCTGATCGCCCTGGTCCTCGCCCCTGTCGCCGGGAAGATGTCGGACAGGATCGGTGGCAAGTACATCCTGATGACCGGCCTGACGCTGTTCGGCATCGGCGCGGCGATCCTGGTCCTGCAGTCCAGCGTCAGCTCGGACTGGCTGGACTTCATGCCCGCGATCGCCGTCATGGGCCTGGGGATGGGCGGGATCTGGGCTCCGATGGCGACCGAGACCATGCGGGGCGTGCCGATGGCGCTCGCGGGCGCGGCCTCGGGGGTGAACAACACGCTGCGTCAGGTCGGGTCGGTCGTGGGAAGCGCGGCGGTGGGTGCGCTGCTCCAGAACCAGCTGGCCACCACATTGAGGGACGAGGCCACGACACGGTCGGTAGCCCTGCCCGCCGACGTGCGGAACAGTTTCGTCGAAGGCTTCGCGGCCAGCGCCAAGGGCGGGGTCGAGGTCGGGCCGAGCCAGGCGGCCACCCCGAGCGGAGTCCCTGCCGAGGTGGCGGCACGGATCCAGCAGGTCGCGCAGGCAGTCTTCCAGCACGGCTACGTCCGGGCCATGCACCCGACGCTGGTCCTGCCCGTCGCGGCCGCGTTCGTCGCGGCCGCCCTCTGCCTGCTTGCCACCCGGCACACGACCGGCCCGCAAGCCGGTGGCGCCACCGCCGCACCAACCGCGGAGGGCGCCCCGGCCGCCGCGGGCTGATGTGCTTCAGCCGGATTTGGCATCACAACGATCGCCGCGCGTCGACCCTCACCGGAAGGGCCGCTCGGGATTCGCGGCCAGCGCGAGCCGTCGTCGACTTGGCAGTCGCTCGGGCCGCGGTGCGGCGTCGAACACGGCCCACACGACCTTGCCCCCGTCGGCGTGAGGGAGCACGCCCCACGAGCTCGCGAGTTCGGCGACGATGCCCAGGCCACGCCCGTGTTCGTCCGAGCGGCCGGGCCGCTCGACCGGCAAGGCGTGGCTGTGGTCCCGAACCGCCACCCGGACAGACCGCCGGTGCTCGGCCAGGGTCACGTCGATGTCGGTGCCGGCGTGGATCATCGCGTTGGTGACGAGCTCACTGACGACGAGGCAGACGTCAGGGATCTGCTGGCTCAGCCGCCAGTCCACCAGGGCACGACTGACGAGGTCTCGGGCAGCTCGCGGCGCGGTGGGGTGCGGCGCGAGCCGCCGCGTCACACCGGCAGGGCGAGCGGCTTGCAGGATCGCGGACAGGGCTGGTGGCAGGGATGCGGTCACCATCAGGTGCCCACCGAGGAGGTTGGTGCTTAGTGTCTGGCCGTCTCGCCGGCCGAGGCAGCTCACGGCCACGGGGACACCGGGCCAGTCCCGCGAATGCCTCCCTGCCGACGCGAGCCGGCGTAGCGCACCGGGTGCGCTGACCTCGACCACCCGGGTCATGTCGCAGGCCACGCCACGCGGCCCTTGTGCGAGAGCGAGCCGGATCGCCTGGTCCAGCTCCTCGACGACATCGCTGAGGGGACCCGCGACGTCCAGGACGATGACCTGACCCACGGCGTGTGCGTCGACCGAGGACCTCTGCGCCGCAGCGTCCCCCTGGGGCGGCCCTGTTGTCTCGACGAATCGGCGGGCGGGCAATGCGGTGATGTGGGACTGCTTCGATATCGGCGCCATGATGCTCGAGCTCACCTTTGGTCGTCCTGACCCGCAGGACGGAACCACCGGGTCCTGAAACGGCCACGGCGTCGAGCCAGCGCGACCGGGTCTGGGATGGCGCCGAAACCCGACGTTACGCGCGCATATGAGACGAAGCCAATTGACCTTCGCTGACGGACCCTGCGTTCAGGCCAGCCGCTCGAGCGTTACTGATGCTTCTCGTCGGCCTCAGGGGTGTCGCGATCGCGCAACTCGTTGATCAGGTCGGCCCGGTCGATCATGGATGCGTCGCGATCGCGTCCTGCCCAGATCCGGTCGAGTCCGGAATGCGCTTCCACGTCCTCGCTCGGGCGTTCGTCAGCGGCGCGGTCCCGACGCTCCGCCGCACTGTCCCGCGCGTCGCCACGGTGGAGGATGTCTCCAAGCCGCTCGCGGCGGCCAGATACGTCGATTTCCCCCGAGGCCGCCGACGAGGCCGGGACGTCGTCGGTGGACGCGGTCGCTGTTCGGTCACTTTCCGACGCGGGCGGGCCGGACAGGCCAGCGAGGGCCGCGGGGTCGGTGAGGACAGCCTGAGCCACGACGCCGAGGTGGGCTCCGGTCCGGCGGGCGTGTGAGCGCAGGAGGACGAAGGCCTCGTCGACGGTGACACCGTGGAACTGGGCAATGGCGCCCTTGGCCTGTTCGATGACGATCCGGCTGTTGAGCGCTGCCTGCAGCTGCTCGGTGAGGACGGCGCCGCGGCGAACGGCCCGTTCTTGCAGCAGGCCGATGGTGGCCACGTGGGCAAGGGTCTGTGCGATGTGGACGTCGGCGTCCTCCCACAGCGCGTTGTCGGTGCCGAACACCCCGATCGCTCCGATCACCTCGTCACGGAGTCGGAGCGGGAAGGCGTGCACAGACTGGTAGCCCGCCGCCACCGCTTGGGGCGCGAATCGGGGCCACCGGTCTTCGGCCAGCTTCAGGTCGGCGTTGACCACGGGTTGGCCGTCCCGGACGGCGTCCATGCATGGTCCTTCGTGCACCTGGAGCTGGAAGAGCTCGAGCCGTTTGACGTCCTCGTTGGAGCCGGCCATGAACTGCAGGTGGCCGCGCTGGTCGGCCAGCAGGATCCCCACGTCGGCGTCGCCGATGAGCTCGGAGGTGCGGTGGGCGACCATCATCAGGAACTCGATCACGTCGAAGTCGTCGACCAGGGTGTCCGCGAGCTCGACGAAGACATCTGCGAGCCGTTCGGTGGAAACGACGGTCATGTCACTCTCCCGGTCGCTGTGCGCTGCCCAGGCCGCCCTCAGGCATCGTCATCTCGGTCCTCATCGAGGCGGAGCCCCCGGGTAACCACGTCGCGCGCGACATCGGCGAGGTCACGGTCGTTTGAAAAAGCGTACGCCCGCAGCGCGACCAGCGCCTCGACCAGGGTCACGCCCATCTGGACCATGACCATCCCTTGAGCCTGGTAGAGCTCGAACCGGTACCCCAGCGCCTCGTCGAGCCCCGCGGCCGCAGCCCCAGGCGGAGCCTCCTCCTGACCGTCGAGCAACATCGTGGTCGCAACATCAGCGAAAGTCAGTGCCTCCGCAAGCTCCTCGGTGCTGAGCGTTCCCGGATGTTCGCGATAGAGGTCGAGGACCCCGAGCCGGGCTGCCCCCACCTGGAGCGGGAAAGCGAACGCAGCCTGCACCCCCTCGGCGCGGACGGCGGGAGCGTAGATCGGCCAGCGCAACGCCCCGCCGGTGGCCAGGTCGGGTTCCAGGACCGGCCGCCGGGAGGTGAACGCATCCATGCACGGTCCTTCTCCCAGGGTGAACTGAAGCTCGTCGATGCGCTCGCTCGCCGCGTCCGATGCTGCCGCGACGCCACGCACCCCGACATCGCTCATCAAGCTCAAACCGGCCCCGCAGGCGGGCAGCGACTTGACCGCCGCGCTGCACAGCCGACGCAGCGCCCCAGCGGTCCCATGCGGATCGTCTGTCACAGGTAGCTCAGCCGCGACGAGTCCCTTCACGCGGGCGCGCTGGTCCTTCATTGCGAGGACCGCCGCAACAGATACCTGATGGACCGCACGCCAGCACCCTCCCCAGCTTGACGAGCCTGCCGGGGTCCAGGGCAGCGGATATAGAGCCACCTTCGCTTGGTTCGGACAGTACCAGCGCCGAATGCTCGAGTTCGCGGAAAACGTCGACCCCTTGATTCGGGCCCTCAGTCAGACACGTCGCCAGCGGGCTTCGCACCAGGAGAACAGACCGAATGCGATGAGTCCCAGCGCTACCGGGATGAGGAGCAATGGCCCCACGGGTGTCTGCGCGAAGGTGCGCAAGGCCCCGTCGATCCCCTCCGCCTCCGAGGGCGAGAAACGCACCGCGGCGATGACGAAGAACACCCCGACCAGCGCGATCACCGCACCTCGGGCGACGCCACCGAAGAGGCCGAGCTTCTCGACGAAGGAACGCGTGCCCGCCGGCGCGCCGCTCAGGTCCATCTTCTTCAGGAACTCCTTGGTCCAGCCCTCGCGTGCCAGCGCAATCCCGATGACGAGGATGACGGCACCGATCAGCCCCACCAGCAGCCGGCCGCCGCTGTGCGCCATGACACGGGCGGTCATGTCTCGGGACTGGCTGTTGCCGTTGGCAGTGGCGCTGTCGGAGGAGCCGAGAACCAGTTGGAGGGTGCTGACGAAGAAGACGGAGTACAGCAGCCCCCGAGCGAACGACTTCAGCCGCTCACTCTTGTCGTGACCGTCCGGTCCCACGGCACCGAACGCCGCCTCGCTGAACCGCCACAACGCCAGACCCGCGAATCCGGCGACCAGGAGCCACAGCACGACCATTCCGTAGCTCTTTCCGGCGATCTGGCTGAGGGCGCCGCCGCGGTCGGCCTGGCCGCGGTGGCCGAGGGCCACCTGCACCGCGATGACGCCGATCAGCACGTAGATCGCGCCCCGGGCTACAAAGCCTCCCCTTGCCGCGACCTCCATTGCTCGGCTGTTGGCGGCCCGCCGCCCAGCCAATCCCGCTCGTGCTGTAACGGTCACGACGCGTCCTCTCATGGGGCACTGGTTCCCGGCGAAGTGGATGCTCGGGTAGATGGCGCTCAGGTCGATCTGGACCTAACCGCCGGGAGTGACCGCCTCAGCTTCTTCGGGGCCGCCTTGCCCGTGGGTGTCATGCCACCGTTCGAGCGACGACATTGCGACGAGCAGGCCCAGCGCTGCGAGGGGGGCGAGGAGAATGAGGTACAACACGTTTCGTCGCCTTCCCGGCGGTCCGAGCCCCCCGAACATCGTTCGAACCCCCACTGCACGATGCCCGGCGCCCGCCCTGACCAAACGTGGTCACCCCTCCACTCGGCCAGCGGCAACTGGTCGGTGGGAGCGACGTCGAAGCAGGCATCGCGGCACCGGAGACGACTCTGGCCGCCTCCGAAAGGGAGACGGCCAGATCCACGGGGTGGAGCTGAGGGGACTCGAACCCCTGACCCCCACACTGCCAGTGTGGTGCGCTACCAGCTGCGCCACAGCCCCTTGATCGTGCACGTGCACCCGTCGAACGGGCAGAGCGAGTCTAACGGGTCGGCTCTCCCGGCACGAATCGCCCCCACGGCACTGCGGGCCGTGCGCCGGTCACTCCTCGTCGCCCATCACCGGCTCCGGCAGGCTGCCCGCGTTGTGCTCGACCAGCCGCCACCCGCCGGCCCCGTGGCCGGTCTCCTCGAGCACCGACCAGCAGCAGTTCGCGAGCCCGCCGACCACCGCCCACCGGTCCAGCGGGAGGTCCAGCAGGGTCCCGATCGCGGCTCGCGCCGAGCCACCGTGGGTCACGACGACGAGGGTGCTACCGGCGGGCACCGTGGCGGCGGCCTCGACGACGGCCGGACACACCCGGGCCGCGACCTCGGTGCGCCGTTCGCCGCCGCCTGCCGGTACGTCGGCGCCGGACCGCCACGCGGCGTAGGCCTCCTGGTCCAGGGCCGAGAGCTCGGTGACCGTCCTGCCCTGCCACGCGCCGCCGTACGTCTCACGGAGACGAGGGTCGAGCTGTACCTCCAGCCCGACGAGACGGGCCAGCGCCTCGGCGGTCTCGCGGGCCCGGGCCAGGTCCGAGGACACGATGGCGGCCGGCTCGAGGGACGCCAGCAGACGGGCCGCTCGGTCGGCCTGGGCCCGGCCCACGTCGTCGAGCTCGACGTCGGTGCTGCCCTGGAAGCGGTCCTCCAGGTTCCAGGCCGTCTGGCCGTGCCGCCAGAGGACGATCCGCCGCGGCTGGCCGGTCGGAGCGCTCAGGAGGCCGCTCCACGCCGGCTGTTGCCCTGCCGCACCTCGTCGGGCAGGTCCACCGCCGGGCAGTCCTTCCAGATCCGCTCCAGCGAGTAGTAGATGCGCTCCTCGGCGTGCTGGACGTGGACGATCACGTCGATGTAGTCGAGAAGCACCCAGCGTCCCTCGCGCTCGCCCTCGCGGCGCACCGGCTTGGCCCCGAGCGTGCGCAGCCGCTCCTCGATGCCGTCCACGACCGACCTGACCTGCCGGTCGTTGGACGCCGAGCACAGCAGGAACACGTCGGTGATGACGAGCTGCTCGCTCACGTCGAAGGCGAGGATGTCGTCGGCCAGCTTGTCGGCGGCCGCCTCGGCGGCGGCGACCGTGAGCTCGAGAGCGCGTGGGGAAACTGTCACAGGCCCAAGTTTCGCACGGTCACGCGCGGCCGCTCACGGGGTGAAGTCCGAGCCGAGAAGGACGATCACGTCCGCGACGCTCTGGCCGCGGTCCTCGGGGTGCACCGAGGACGCCGGGAGGCCGAGGGCGGTGGCGACCCGTCGGCCACGCTCGAGGCTCTTGTCGGTGCCGTCCGGCACCAGCACACCGCTCGGGTCGGTGTTGAACGGCGAGGCGTTGCCGCCGTTGATGAACCGGAACCCGGCGGCCACCAGCTTGGTGCGTGCCTTCTCCACCAGCCCTGGGGTCCCGACCCCGTTCTCCACCAGGACCCGCAGGCTCTCGCCGTTCGCGTCCTGCTGCAGCGAACCCGGGAACCGGGCCCGCATCGTGGCGGCTGCCTGGGCGGCATCGAGACCGTACGACGTCACCGCGCCACCTGTGTCGATCTCGGTGACGGGAAGCACGTCGGAAACCATCGTCCCGCCGGCTGCGGCCGAGCCGAGCACTGCCAGCCGGTCGGCCAGCTGCGACGAGTCCAGCGTCGAGCGGGACCCGTCGCCGAGCGCGGCCAGCGCGGCCACCAGGGAGGCATGGTCCTGCGGGAGGGCTGCCGCCACCGCGGTGAGGACGTCGTCGAAGCGGGCGAGCCGCGCCTGCTCGGGCTCGCCGTCGGCGAGGTAGGTGGCGTACGCGGCGGCGGCGGCACCCTTCAACTTCTGGTTGCCGGCCCGTACGACGACGGTCTCGTTGCCCTTGGCGTCGGTGGTGACGACGTCGACGTCGACGGCCGCCTGGACCCCGCCCACGGAGTCGACCAACGCGGCCAGCCCGCCAGTGGTCAGCACCCAGCTGTCGTCGACCGAGACACCGAGCAGGTCCGTCAGGGCTCCCGTGGACGCGGTGTCGTCGTCGAGCGCGACCGCCTCGCCGAACGACATGTCGCCCGACCCGGCGACGTCGACGATCAGCCGGGACGGGACCAGGACCGCGACCGCCTGCTTGCCGACCTCGGTGGTCCCGACCAGCGCGCTGGCTGCCGCGGTGCCGTCCGCTCCGGTCACCTGCACCAGCGTGGTGAGCTGGCGCGGCGGGGCTGCGGCGACCTTGTCTTTCCCGCTGTCGCCACCACGGAGCACCAGCCAGCCGCCCGCGATGATCAGCACGACCCCGAGGACTGCAGCAGTTATCAGCAACACCCGCTGGCGCATCGCCCGCCGCCGGGCGGCACGCTCGGCGGCCCTGCTGCGCCGGGCCACCACCGTCTGGCCCGGCACCGCCGGCGCCGTGACCGGCGTCGCGCCCGATGTCGCGGCCGGCGTCGCGGCTGACCTCGTGACCGGCGTCGTGATGGTGTCCGCCGTCGCCAGGCGGCTGGCGAGATCGACCTCCGGCAGCGGATCCGGCTCCGGCCGGCGGTGCTTGCCGCTGCTCATGGCTGCCCCCCGGTCACCCGGGCGGCCGTCCGCACCGGCGGGTAGAGGCGGTGCTTCACGACGTACTGGACGACACCGTCGGGCACGAGGTACCAGACCGGCTCGCCCCGCCGTACCCGGTCCCGGCAGTCGGTGGACGAGATCGCCATCGCGGGCACCTCGAGCAGGCTGACCCTGTCCTCCGGGAGTCCGTCGTCGGAGAGCGTGTGACCCGGGCGGGTGACCCCGATGAAGTGCGCGAGCGCGAACAGCTCCTCCGCGTCCTTCCAGGTGAGGATCTGCGCGAGGGCGTCGGCACCGGTGATGAAGAACAGCTCCACGCCGGGACCGCGACCCTCCCTCACGTCGGTGAGCGTGTCGACCGTGTACGTCGGTCCCTGCCGGTCGATGTCGACCCTGCTGACGGTGAACCTCGGGTTGGACGCCGTGGCGATGACCGCCATCAGATACCGGTGCTCGGCCGGCGAGACCACCCGTTCCTCCTTCTGCCACGGCTGGCCGGTGGGGACGAACACCACCTCGTCCAGGGCGAACCGGGACGCTGCCTCGCTCGCGGCGACCAGGTGGCCGTGGTGGATCGGGTCGAACGTCCCGCCCATGACCCCGAGTCGGGACGGCGGTGCCGGGTCTGCGGCGGACGGCACGGGCTCAGGGACCTCGGATCCTCGTCGGCGACCGCTCAGCGGTCCTTGCCGAAGGTCGCCGTCACCGCGAGGAGCACGCACAGGAGCGCGAACACCCCGAGCCCGATGGCCCACGGCGGGAGCGGCAGGTCACGGCCGGTGGACTCGCCCTCGACGGCGAGCAGGTGGACGACGGCAGCGGTCATGACGGGGGCACTCCTCGACAACGGGTTGGGCGACGCACGCGTGGCGCAGTCTCCCACGACCCGGCTCGCGTTGTCAGAAGGCCTGGCCCGGTGCCGGGTGGCGGATCTTGAGACGGCGCGCCGAAGTCAACCCCGCGAGCCGTCTCGTGATCGACAGCAGTGGCGTGCTCAGAACGGCCGGACGCCGCCGGCCGGGACGAGTGCCGGGGCCGGGCTGTCCATGGCCCGGCGCTGGAAGGTGGCCCGGTCGACCACCTCGAGGCCGGCGACCCGCCACGCGGGCAGCTCGGCGGTCCGCCGGTGCTCACCCCAGAGTCGCAGCGCGAGAGCGGCGGCGTCCTCCAGGTCGCGCGCCTCCTCCCAGTAGCGCAGCTCGGCGCGGTCCGCGGCGTAGCGGGCGGACAGCAGGAACGGCCGCTCGTGGGTCAACCGCTCGAGTGCGGCCCGCACGT
>JAVEDA010000033.1 GCA_030841195.1 Actinomycetota bacterium
AGTCGACGTGGCCAGGAACGGTGCCAGAAGAGGTGCCAGAAGAGGTGCCCGTCATCAGAGGTGCTCGACCCCCTCGGGGACGTCGTAGAACGTCGGGTGGCGGTAGACCTTGTCGCCGGCCGGGTCGAAGAACGCGTCCCGCTCCTCCGGGCTCGACGCCGTGATGGCGGCCGACGGGACGACCCAGATGGAGACGCCCTCGTTGCGGCGGGTGAACACGTCTCGTGCGTTGCGCAGCGCGATCTCGGCGTCGGCCGCGTGCAGCGAGCCGGCGTGCACGTGGTTGAGACCGCGGCGGGCGCGGACGAACACCTCCCACAAGGGAGTAGCCGGCGTGCTCATGCGACCGCGGACTCCCGCTTCGCCGCATAGGCCGCGGCCGCCTCCCGGACCCACGCGCCGTCCTCGTGCGCCTTGACCTTGTGCGCCATCCGCTCGGCGTTGCAGGGACCGTTGCCCTTGACGACCTCGAACAGCTCGGTGAAGTCGATCTCGCCGAAGTCGTAGCTGCCCCGCTCCTCGTTCCACCGGATCTCCGGGTCGGGCAGCGACAGGCCGAGCGCCTCGGCCTGCGGGACCGTCATGTCGACGAACCGTTGCCGCAGCTCGTCGTTGGAGAACCGCTTGATCCCCCACGCCATCGACTGGGCTGTGTGACCTGAGGGTGAGGCTCCGTCCCCAGTGTCGGGCGGGCCGAACATCATCAGCGACGGCCACCAGTAGCGGTTGACGGCGTCCTGCGCCATCGCCCGCTGGGCGGGGCTGCCGTGCGAGAGCGTCCACAGGATCTCGAAGCCCTGCCGCTGGTGGAACGACTCCTCCTTGCAGATCCGCACCATCGCCCGGGCGTAGGGGCCGTAGGAGCAGCGGCAGATCGGCACCTGGTTGACGATCGCGGCGCCGTCGACCAGCCAGCCGATCGCGCCCATGTCGGCCCAGGTGAGGGTCGGGTAGTTGAAGATCGAGGAGTACTTCTGCCGGCCCGCGTGCAGCAGGTCGAGCAGCTCGGACCGGTCGATGCCCAGGGTCTCGGCGGCCGAGTAGAGGTAGAGCCCGTGCCCAGCCTCGTCCTGCACCTTGGCCATCAGGATCGCCTTGCGGCGCAGGCTGGGCGCTCGAGTGATCCAGTTGCCCTCAGGCTGCATCCCGATGATCTCCGAGTGCGCGTGCTGGGCGATCTGGCGGATCAGGGTCTTGCGGTAGCCCTCCGGCATCCAGTCGCGCGGCTCGACCCGCTCGTCGCCGGCGATCAGCGCGTCGAAGCCGGCCTGCATGGCGGTGCTGTCGTCGGTGCTGTCCTCGGTCACGAGGCGGAGTCTAGGCCGATCTGTGACAGGAGTCCACGCAATGGCGCGTCGAGTGTCACACCCTGGACGCGCTGGCCCGCCGTGGGGGCGCATGGCGTCCCGCCGTCCCAAGATCGTTCGCGACGTTTGTGATCAACACGCCGGGCTCGCCCGCGGCGTGTTGCGACGGAAGGTCGCGAACGATCTTGAACCGGACGTCTGCGGGGCATGCATAGGCTGACCGGGTGTTGACCCCGGACGAGACGGCGCGCCGCAGTGCCGAGGCGATGCTGGCCGGCGACCAGGCGTCGCTGGCCGCCGGCGTCGAGCTGGTCGCGGTCGGCCCGGGCACGGCGACCGCGACGATGACGGTGCGCACCGACATGGTCAACGGCCACGACATCGCCCATGGCGGCTACGTCTTCCTGCTCGCCGACACCGCGTTCGCGGTGGCCTGCAACAGCTACGGCCAGAGCACGGTCGCCGCCGGCTGCGACATCGCGTTCCTCGCGCCGGTGCACGCCGGCGACCGCCTCACGGCCGACGCCCGCGAGACGCACCGAGGGGGTCGCAGCGGCATCTACGACGTCTCGGTACGCCGGGAGGACGGCACCGTCGTGGCCGAGCTGCGCGGCCGCAGCCGCACCATCAAGGGCACCCTGGTGCCGCAGGAGGAGGACCCGACATGACCGAGGCGTTCCTCGTCGACGGCGTCCGCACACCTATCGGCAGGTACGGCGGTGCGCTGGCCGGCGTACGGCCCGACGACCTGGCGGCGCACGTCCTGCGCGCGCTCACCCTGCGGCTGCCGTCGGTGGACTGGGCCGCGGTCGACGACGTCATGCTCGGCTGTGCCAACCAGGCCGGCGAGGACAACCGCGACGTCGCGCGGATGGCGCTGCTTCTGGCGGGGCTGCCCGAGACGGTGTCCGGCACGACCGTGAACCGGCTGTGCGGCTCGGGCGCCGACGCGGTGGCGATCGCGGCGCGCGCGGTGCGGGCGGGCGAGGCCGACCTCGTGATTGCGGGCGGTGTCGAGAGCATGAGCCGCGCGCCGTTCGTGACGGCGAAGGCGCAGTCGGCGTACGACCGGTCGGTGGCCGTGCACGACACCACCCTGGGCTGGCGGTTCGTGAACCCGGAGATGCAGCGGCTCTACGGCACCGACTCGATGGGCGAGACCGCCGAGAACGTCGCGACCGAGCGGGACGTGTCACGGGCCGACCAGGACGCGTTCGCACTGCGATCGCAGGAGCGGACGGCCAAGGCGGTCGCCTCCGGGCGGCTGGCGGAGGACATCGTGCCGGTGACGGTGCCCGCTCGCCGGGGCGACCCGACGGTGGTCGAGCAGGACGAGCACCCACGGTCCACCAGCCTCGAGGCGCTGGCCGGGTTGAAGCCAGCGTTCCGGGCCGGCGGCAGCGTCACGGCCGGGAACTCCGCCGGCATCAACGACGGAGCTGCCGCGGTGCTGGTCGCGTCGGAGGCTGCGGTCGCGCGGTACGGACTGGTGCCGCTGGCGCGGGTGACGGGGTCGGCGACGGCCGGCGTACCGCCCCGGGTGATGGGCCTGGGACCGGTGCCCGCCACCCGCCGGCTGCTGGACCGGGCCGGGCTGACGGTGACCGACATCGACGTGGTGGAGCTGAACGAAGCCTTCGCCGCCCAAGCGCTCGCGGTGCTGCGCGACCTCGGGCTGCCCGACGACGGCGAGCACGTGAACCCGCACGGCGGAGCGATCGCGCTCGGGCACCCGCTGGGTATGACCGGCGCCCGGCTGGCCCTCGCGGCGGCCCGCGAGCTCGGTCACCGCGACGCCCGTCGCGCGGTGGCGACGATGTGCATCGGGGTCGGCCAGGGAATCTCGTTGCTGCTGGAGCGCTGAGGGGTCGAGCCGGAGCGTTATCCAGTCGTAACATCGGCGCATGACCCGCCGGCCCGGCCCGCTGCCGTTCGCGCTCAACATCGCGGTCACCAATGCCTGGGTGAGCCAGCTGTTCGACCAGGAGCTGCAGAAACGCGGAGTCGTCCCATTCCAGAGCGGGACCTTGATGGTGCTGCACCGGGAGCAGCCGGTGACCCCGTCGGACCTGCAGGCCGTGATGGGCGTGCCGTCGACGACGCTGCGCAACCGGCTGAACGAGCTGGTCGCCGCCGGGCTGGTCGAGCGCGTTCCGAACCCGGACGACGGCCGGTCGCACCTGCTGTGTACGACGGCTGCGGCGCAGCCCGCGGTTCGCGCGTCGCTCGCTGCCGGGCGTCGGGTGGAGAAGCTGCTCGCCGAGCGGGGCATCGTGCTCGAGGGCTTCGGCGACCGACTGGACGAGCTGCGCGCCACCACCAAGGAGCTCGCCACCGGGCCGCTGTCGACCGGCCGTAACGCGGCGACCACCGGTCCGTGGTGACCTCAGATCCGTAAGCGGGGCAACGGGTTTCGGGCACCTGGGTAATGTCCGACCCTGCCTCTAGCGTTGCGGCATGACCTCGATGGTGGATCCGGTGCTCGATGTGGAGCCGGATCTCGCCGCGTCGTTGGATGCGGAGCTGGGGTTGCTGGGTCTGCTCGGGACGGAGGGTTCGGCC
>JAVEDA010000034.1 GCA_030841195.1 Actinomycetota bacterium
GGAGGTCATCATGGAGCTGGACCCGCGGGAGACCGCTGTCGTCCTGATCGAGTACCAGAACGACTTCACCTCGGACGGCGGCGCGCTGCACGGTGCGGTGTCGGACGTGATGGAGTCCACCGGGATGCTGGCGAACACCGGACGTGCCGTGGCCCGGGCCCGGGACGCCGGGGCGACCATCATCCACGCGCCGATCTCCTTCGTCGAGGGGTACGGCGAGATCAGTGAGACGCCGTACGGCATCCTCGCCGGGGTGGTCGAGAGCAACGCGTTCGTCAAGGGCACGTGGGGTGCCGAGATCATCGACGAGCTCGCACCGGAGAAGACCGACATCGTGGTCGAGGGCAAGCGCGGGCTGGACACCTTCGCCAGCACGAACCTCGACTTCATCCTGCGCAGCCGCGGCATCCGCAATGTCGCCCTCGGCGGCTTCCTCACCAACTGCTGCGTCGAGTCGACGATGCGTTCCGCCTACGAGAAGGGCTTCAACGTCTTCACGCTGACCGACTGCGTCGCCGCCACCTCGCAGGAGGAGCACGACAACGCGATCGCCAAGGACTACCCGATGTTCTCCCACCCGGTGTCGTCGCAGGAGTTCCTCGGCGCGCTGGCCGGCGAACAGCTCACGGACGCCAGCCGGGGGTACGACCGCTGACGATGGAGTTCCTCGCACCGACCACGTGGGCGGACGCGCTCGCCGCGCGCAGCGAACATCCGGGCGCAATGCCGATCGCCGGCGGCACCGACCTGATGGTCGAGCTCAACTTCGACCGGCACCGACCGGAGGGGCTGCTCGACCTCACCCGGGTGCCCGAGCTTCGGGACTGGCAGCGCACCGAGGACGGCGGGGTGCGGCTCGGGGCGGGGGTCACTTTCGCGCGGGTGATGACCGAGCTCGCGGACCTGGCGCCCGGGCTGGCGATGGCCTCGCGCACGGTGGGGTCGCCGCAGATCCGGGTGCGCGGCACGGTCGGCGGCAACCTCGGGTCCGCGTCACCAGCCGGTGACGCGCACCCGGTCCTGCTGGCCGTCGACGCGGTGGTCGAGGTCGAGTCGGTCCGCGGATCGAGGCAGGTCCCGGTCGCGGAGTTCTTCACCGGCGTCAAGCGCAGCTCGCTGGAGCCGGACGAGCTGATCGCCGCCGTCCTGCTCCCACCGGTGGCGGGGCCGCAACAGTTCGCCAAGATCGGCACCCGCAACGCCATGGTGATCGCGGTGACGTCGTTCGGGCTGGCGCTGCACGGTGACCGGCGTACGGTCGGCGCCGCCATCGGGTCGGCCGCACCGACCCCGCGGCACGCAGCCACGGCGGAGGCCTTCCTGGCCGCGGCACTGGACGAGGACGGGTTGTGGGAGTCGCGGGGCGACCTGCCCGACGCCACCGCGACCCGGTTCGGCGACCTGGTCGCCGCGGACGCGTCGCCGATCGACGACGTGCGCGGCACCGCGGCCTACCGGCGGCACGCGCTGTCGGTGCTGGCCCGGCGGACCCTCGGCTGGGCCTGGCACGACTACCGCGGGGAGGCGGCCTGACGTGCGGGTGGACCTGACGGTCAACGGCGAGCGGCGGCAGGCCGACGACGTGTGGGAGGGCGAGAGCCTGCTCTACGTCCTGCGTGAGCGGCTCGGCCTGCCCGGGTCCAAGAACGCCTGTGAGCAGGGCGAGTGCGGGTCGTGCTCGGTCTACCTTGACGGCGACGTCGTGTGCGCCTGCCTGGTGGCCGCCGGCCAGGCACAAGGCCGCGACGTCATGACGGTCGAGGGGCTGGCGACCGACGACGTGCTGCACCCGGTGCAGACGGCCTTCCTCGAGACGGGCGCGGTGCAGTGCGGCTTCTGCACGCCCGGGCTGCTGGTGGCGGTGCACGACCTGCTGGCTCGCGACCCGTCGCCGGACGACGACACCGTCCGCGAGGCGCTGGCCGGCAACCTGTGCCGCTGCACGGGCTACGAGAAGATCCTGGACGCCGTCCGACTGGCCGCCGAGCGGGGGCGCGGATGACCCTGGTCATCGACACGGTCACGATCTGCACGGTCGACGCGGCGGGCACCGAGCACCCGTCCGGGTACGTCGTCGTCGACGGCAACCGGATCACGGCGGTCGGAGCCGGTCCCGCGCCCGACGCCGTACGCCGGGGAGCCGACCGCGTGCTCGACGGCTCCGGGTGCCTGCTGACCCCCGGTCTCGTCAACACCCACCAGCACCTCTACCAGTGGGCGACTCGCGGGTTGGCCGTCGACGCCACGTTGTTCGAGTGGCTCACCGCGCTGTACCCGGTGTGGGCCGGCCTGGACGAGGAGGTCGTGCGCGCCGCATCCGCAGCAGCGCTGGGGTGGCTCGCGCGCACCGGCTGCACCACGAGCACCGACCACCACTACGTGTTCCCGGCGGGCGGCGGCGACCTGCTGGCTGCCGAGATCGGCTCGGCGGCCGCGGTCGGCCTGCGGTTTCACCCGACCCGCGGCGCGATGGACCTCGGCGCCAGCCATGGCGGCCTGCCGCCGGACTCGGTGGTGGAGGACCTCGACACCGTGCTCGCTGCCACCGAGGCCGCGATCACGAGGTTCCACGACCCGGCGTACGACTCGATGCTGCGGGTCGCGGTCGCGCCGTGCTCGCCGTTCTCGGTCACCGGAAAGCTGATGACCGAGGCCGCCGCCCTGGCCCGCCGGCACGGCGTGCGGCTGCACACCCACCTCGCCGAGACCGACGACGAGGAGTCGTTCTGCCAGGCCAGGTTCGGGGCGACGCCCACCGAGTACGTCGACTCGCTGGGCTGGCTGGGCGACGACGTGTGGATGGCGCACGCCGTGCACCTGGACGACGCCGCGGTCGCCCGGTTCGCCGCCACCGGCACCGGCGTGGCGCACTGCCCGTCCAGCAACGCCCGGCTCGGAGCCGGCATCGCGCGCACCCGCGACCTCATCGACGCGGGCGTTCCCGTCGGGCTCGGCGTGGACGGCGCGGCGTCCAACGAGGCGGGCTCGCTGCTCGAGGAGCTGCGGCACGCGGCGCTGTTCGCCCGGGCCCGCGGCGGACCTACGGCGCTGTCGGTGCGCGAGGCGCTGTCGCTCGCGACCTACGGCGGCGCGCAGGTGCTCGGGCGGGAAGCCGAGATCGGCTCGATCGAGGTCGGCAAGCTCGCCGACCTCGCGCTCTGGCGGGTCGACACGCTGCCGCACGCCGGCATCGCCGACCCGGTGGCGGCCCTCGCCCTTGCGTCCCCGCCGCCGCTCGTGCTCCTGCTGGTCGACGGCCGACCGGTGGTGGAGCACGACCGGTTGGTGACGGTCGACGAGGACGAGCTGGCCCGCGACGCGGCCGCCGCGTCCCGTCGGCTGCTGGCCAGGAGCACGCCGTGACCGCCCCGGCGGGCACCCGGACCCGCACTGACGGCGGGGTCGGCACCGACGCGTCCCGGCCGGACGGCACCCTCAAGGTCACCGGCGAGTTCGCCTACGGCAGCGACCTGTGGGCCGACGAGATGCTCTGGGGGGTCACGCTGCGCAGCCCGCACCCGTCGGCCCGGATCGTGTCGATCGACATCGGTCCGGCGCTCGCGGTGCCCGGCGTCTACGCCGTGCTCACCGCCGACAACGTACCGGGGGAGAAGCGCTACGGCCTGGAGGTGGACGACCAGCCGGTGCTCGCCACTGGGGTCGTGCGCTACCAAGGTGAACCGGTGGCACTGGTGGCCGCCGAGCACCCGGAGACGGCTCGCCGCGCGGCCGCCCGCATCGTCGTCACCTACGAGGTGCTCGACCCGATCACCGACGCGAAGGTCGCCCTCGAGCCGGGGGCGCCGGTGCTGCACCCGGAGGAGACGCCGGTTGTCGAGCGGTCCCGGGAGGATGCGCACCTGCGCCCGCGCGGCAACCTGTTCCGGCACCTGAAGATCCGCAAGGGCGACCCGGAGCCGACGGCGGACGTGGTGGTCGAGGGCGACTACGAGGTCGGCATGCAGGACCAGGCTTTCCTCGGCCCGGAGTCCGGGCTGGCGGTGCCCGCCGAGGACGGTGGCGTCGACCTGTTCGTGGCCACCCAGTGGCTGCACGTCGACCAGGAGCAGATCTGCCGCGCGCTCGCGATGCGGCCCGAGAAGGTCCGGCTGACCCTGGCCGGTGTCGGTGGCGCTTTCGGCGGCCGCGAGGATCTGTCGATGCACGTGCACGCCTGCCTGCTCGCGCTGCACACCGGCAAGCCGGTGAAGATGTCGTACAACCGAGAGGAGTCGTTCTTCGGTCACGTCCACCGGCACCCGGCGTCGATGCACTACACGCACGGCTTCACCCGCGACGGCGACCTGGTGTTCGTGCGTGCGCAGATCTGGTTGGACGGTGGCGCCTACCTCTCCAGCAGTGCGGCCGTCGTCGGCAACGCCGGCCTGATGGGCATCGGGCCTTACGTGGTCCCGAACGTGCGGATGGACTGCTACGGCGCTTACACCAACAACCCGCCCTGCGGTGCCATGCGCGGCTTCGGCGCGGTCCAGGCGGCGTTCGCCTACGAGTCGCAGATGGACAAGGCCGCCGCCGCACTGGGCATCGACCCGGTCGAGCTCCGTTGCCGCAACGCGATGACCGAGGGCTCGGTCGCACCGACCGGCCAGGTGGTCGACAGCCCGGCGCCGGTGGCCGAGCTGCTGCGCCGGCTCCAGGCGATGCCGATGCCCGA
>JAVEDA010000041.1 GCA_030841195.1 Actinomycetota bacterium
CGGGCAGTGTCCTCCGCGACCCGGACGACGTCCTCCGGGTCCAGCTCCTCCCCGGTGCCCTCGAGTGTCGTCACGGCCGAGAGACCGAGCAGTTCCAGGCCGGCCGCCCTCGCCGCGATGGCCTCGACGACGGTGGACATGCCCACCAGGTCAGCCCCGAGGGTGCGCAGCATCCGGGTCTCCGCGACCGTCTGCACCGACGGACCGCGCAGCTGGGCGTAGACCGCATCGACGAGGGCCGGGTCCGCAGCCCGGGCCAGGGCGCGCAGCCGAGGCGACCACGCGTCCGTGAGGTCGACGAACTCCGGACCGTCCAGCGGCGAGACGAACGTCAGGTTGAGGTGGTCGGCGATCAGCGCGCCGGTGCCGGGCGGCCAGTCGGGCCGCAGGCCGCCGCTGGCGTTGGTGAGCACCGCCACACGCGCCCCGGCGGCGGCCGCGACCCGTACCGGGTGAGCCACCGGGCCGGGTCCGTGCCCCTCGTAGAGGTGGGTGCGGCCGAGATAGGCGAGCACGGCCAGGCCGTCCAGATCGTAGGAGCGGGCCAGCCCGCGGTGGCCCGGAGCGACCGGCGCGAGGAATCCCGGCAGCGAGGCGACCGGAAGCTCGGCTACCAGCGTGCCGAGCACGTCCGCGGCCGCGTCCCATCCGCTGCCCAGCACGACCACCGCGTCGTGGTGGGCCACGCCCGTCGCCTGCGCGAGCACCTCCGCGGCCTCGGCCGCGATCGCCTGGGTCGTCGCCACGGCCGACAGGTTACGTCCCGGAAACGTGGACGTGACCCGGCCGAGCCGCTCCGGACGTACGCTCCGGCTCATGGCGGATCTCTTCGAGGGCTATCGCTTCGGCGACGCCTGGGACGAGATGTTCGCCGCGGACGGCTCCCCGCGACGCGCGTTCGAGCCGCTGCACGAGGCGCTGCGTCCCCTGTCCGGTGGCGACCTGCGGGCTCGCGCCGACTCGCTGGCCCGCGGCTTCCTCGAGCGCGGCGTGACCTTCGACTACGAGGGCCGCGAGCAGCCGTTCCCGCTCGACATCGTGCCCAGGGTCGTCGGCGCCGACGAGAGGGACGGCTTGGCGCTCGGCGTCGCGCAACGGGTCAAGGCGCTCGAGGCATTCCTCGCCGACGTCTACGGCACCGCCCAGGTGCTCGCCGACGGGGTGGTGCCCCGCTCGGTCGTCACCACCAGCAAGCACTGCCAGCGCGCCGTTGCCGGGCTCGAGCCGCCGAACGGCGTGCGAGTGCACGTGGCCGGGATCGACCTGGTGCGGGGGGCGGACGGTGAGTTCCGGGTGCTCGAGGACAACGTCCGGGTGCCGTCAGGCGTGAGCTACGTGATGGAGAACCGGCGGGCAGTCGCCCAGGTGTTCCCGGAGGCGTTCGCGACCCAGCGGATCCGGCCGGTCTCCGACTACCCGGCCCGGCTGCTCGCCGCGCTGCAGGCCGCCGCGGCCGAAGGCGTTGACGACCCGGTGGTGGTCGTGCTGACGCCGGGCGCGCACAACTCGGCGTACTTCGAGCACGCCCTGCTTGCACGCACGATGGGCGTCGAGCTGGTCGAGGGCCGCGACCTCCTCTGCGTGGGCAACAAGGTGAAGATGCGCACAACCGACGGCGAGCGGCCGGTCGACGTCATCTACCGCCGGGTGGACGACGAGTTCCTCGACCCGGTGCAGTTCCGCCGCGACTCGGTGCTGGGCACGCCCGGTCTCGTCAACGCGGCGCGGGCCGGCAACGTCGTGCTGGCCAACGCGATCGGCAACGGCGTTGCCGACGACAAGCTGGTCTACACCTACGTGCCCGATCTGATCCGCTACTACCTGCACGAGGAACCGGTCATCGACAACGTGCGCACCCTCCGGCTCGGCGAAGCGGCCGACCACGAGGAGGCGATGGACCGCTTGCACGAGCTGGTGCTCAAGCCGGTCGACGGCTCCGGCGGCAAGGGCATCGTGATCGGCCCGCACGCCGCACCAGGCGTCCTCGATGCGCTGCGGGTGCAGGTGCGCACCGACCCGCGCGGCTGGGTGGCGCAGCCGGTGGTCCAGCTCTCGACCGCGCCGACCCTGGTGGGCGAGCAGTTGCGGCCGCGGCACGTGGACCTGCGGCCGTTCGCGGTCAACGACGGCACAGACGTGTGGGTGCTGCCCGGCGGCCTGACCCGGGTAGCACTGCCCGAGGGCGAGCTGATCGTCAACTCGTCGATGGGCGGCGGCTCCAAGGACACCTGGGTGCTCGGCGACCCGCCGCCCGGCACTGCGGGCCGCGGCGGTGACCGGCGTACCACGGTGACCTCCAGCAAGTCCGGGTCGCCGCTGGCCGCCCGGGGTCTGACTCCGGACGTCGGCCCGGTGGAGGCCGAGGACGGCCTGGCCGGCCAGGAGCAGCAGCAGCAGCAGGGCCGGCCATGCTGAGCCGGATAGCCGAGGCGCTGTTCTGGATCGGGCGCTACGTCGAGCGGGCCGACGACACGTCGCGGATCCTGGACACCCACCTACAGGTGCTTCTCGAGGACTCCTGGGTGGACGAGAGCTCGGCCTGCAGGTCGCTGCTGTCGGTGATGGGCGCCGAGGACGTGCCGGACCGGGTCGACCGGCGCCAGGTGGTGGCCCGGCTGGTCGACGACCGCGAGAGCGCCAGCTCCATCGTGGGCTCCTTGGGTGCAGCGCGGGAGAACGCCCGGCGGGCCCGCGAGACGGTGTCCACCGAGATGTGGCAGGTTCTCAACACCACGTGGACGGCGCTGCCCGAGATGCGGCGCGAGGGCGTGAGCGTGCACGGCTACCTGACCTGGGTGCGCGAGCGTGCGGCCATGGTCGCGGGTGTGGCCGACGCGACGATGAGCCACGACGACTGCTGGCACTTCATCGCGCTCGGCCGGTCGCTGGAGCGGGCCGACATGACCGCGCGCCTGGTGGCGATGCGGGCCATCGAGGGCGGCCCGTCGTGGACCCACCTGATGCGTTCCTGCGGCGCCTACCAGGCGTTCCTGCGCACTTACCGCGGGGCGACCGGCGACGAGAAGGCGGCTGAGTTCCTGCTGCTCGACCGGCTGTTCCCACGGTCGGTGTTCGCGGCGCTGACGACGGCAGAGGCGTGCCTGGAGGCGCTTGAGCCCTCGGCCGGCAGGGTCGGGGTGGCGGAGGGGGCACGGCGCCGGCTGGGCCGGGTGCGGACCGGGCTGGAATACCGTGGCGCTGCTGACCTACTGGCCGACCTGCCGGCCGAGATGGAGAAGATCCAGCGAGCCTGCTCGCAGGCGAGCGACGACGTGGCGGCCCGGTTCTTCCCGCGCGGCGCCACCACGGCCTGGATGTCGGAGGTCGTCTCGTGACGGTGCTCCCGTCGGTCGCGGCCGGCACCGCAGCCCGGCTCGGCATCGTGCACAGCACCGGGTTCCGCTACCCGGGGACGGTCGTCACGTCGTACAACGAGGCGCGGATGACGCCTCTCACGACGCCCTGGCAGACCACCCTGGAGGCCCGGCTCGAGGTGTCGCCGCAGGCCAGCACCTACAGGTACTGGGACTACTGGGGCACCCAGGTGACGGCGTTCGACGTCCGGCCGCGGCACGACCGGCTGACCGTGACGGCGCGGTCGGTGGTGGAGACCTTCTCGCCGCCGGCGCCGACCGTCAGCGACGTCGGCTGGGAGGCGCTGCGCGCGCCCGCCACGCTGGACCGGTACGCCGAGCTGTTGGCGCCGACCCCGCGCACCGAGCCTGGCGAGCCGGCGATGGAGCAGGTGCGCGAGCGTGTCGCGGGCGTGGCCCCGGCGGCAACCGGCGAGCGGGTCTGCGCCTGGGTGAGCGAGGTCATGGACTACGTGCCGGGCGCCACCGGTGTGCACACCTCGGCGGAGGAGGCCTGGGCCGTGCGCAAGGGCGTCTGCCAGGACATGGCGCACGTGGCGGTCGGAGTGCTGCGCCGGCTCGGCGTTCCGGCGCGGTACGTATCGGGATATCTGTTGCCGCGGGCCGACCTGCCGGTCGGGGAGACGGTGCGCGGCGAGAGCCACGCGTGGGTGGAGTGGTGGGCCGGCGAGTGGCAGGCCTGGGACCCCACGAACGGCCGCCGGGTCGGCCCGGACCACGTGCTGGTGGGCCGCGGTCGCGACTACGACGACGTGCCGCCCCTGCGAGGTGTCTACGCCGGCCCGGGAGGCGGCGAGCTGTTCGTCTCGGTCGAGTTCACCCGACTTGCGTGATCTTCGCCCTGCCGACACCCCAAACCTGCTTGACTCGCCCTTGACCAACCTCTACTACTTGGCTGCTGCATGTCCGACGAGGGGAGAAGTCGATGCGCAACGTCTACCGCGTGCTCGCCTACCTGCTGAGCATCGAGGTGCTCGTGCAGGGCATGGCCATCGCGTACGCGATCGCCGGCCTGGGGAAGTGGGTGGAGGACGACGGCGGCGTCCTCAACAAGCAGGTGATGGACAGTGACAACGCGGACTTCCCGGGGATAGGGGGATTCGCGATCCACGGCATCAACGGGACGATGATCATCCCGCTGGTCGTCCTGCTGCTGCTCATCGTGTCGTTCTTCGCCAAGGTGCCCGGCGGCGTGAAGAGGGCTGCCATCCTGTTCGGCCTGGTGGCCCTGCAGATCTTCCTCGGGATCTTCGCGCACAGCGTCCCGTTCGTGATCGTGCTGCACGTGCTGAACGCGTTCGCGATCTTCATCGGAGCCTTCATGACCGGTCGGGCCGCCTCCACGGTGGCCGCGCCGGCCGAGGCCGCGGTGGCCGTCTAGCTTGACGACCGAGCGCCGGCGGCTGCTGGTCGCCCTGCTCGCGACGGTCGCGGTGCTGGCACCGGTCGGGTGGTTCTGGCAGGCCAGCCTGGTGCCGGGCACCTACTCGGTGATGGACATGGGCTACCCCGACTACGGCGGTGGTCCCAGCGCCATGACCCACCACGACCTGATGGGCCGCAGCATCGCGACCCTGGTCGAGGACCCGGACCGGCCGGCCGACGTCCGGGTCACGCTGACCGTGCGCAAGCAGCGGTTCCGGCTGGCGTCCGGTCAGCAGGTCGACGGCTACACGGTCAACGGCACCTCGCCGGGCCCGGTGATCCACGCGGTGCAGGGGCAGCTGGTCCAGGTCCGCCTGGTCAACGCCTCGGTGCCGGGCGGCGTGACCCTGCACTGGCACGGCGTCGACGTGCCCAACGCCGAGGACGGGGTGGCCGGGGTCACCCAGGACGCCGTGCCTGTCGGCGGCTCGTTCACCTACCGGTTCGTGGCCGACCAGGTCGGGACGTACTGGTACCACTCGCATCAGGTCTCGCACGCGCAGGTGCAGGGCGGGCTGCTCGGGGCGCTGGTGGTGACGCCGAAGCCGCCGACGCCTGCGCCGGCGACTGCCTCGACCCAGGTCGACCAGCTTGCCGTGCTGCACGTCTACGACGGGAAGCCGACGGTCAATGGCGCCTCCGGCGACGTGCCGGTGGACGCACCGGACGGCGCGACCGTGCGGGTGCGCATCGTCAACACCGACAACGGCGCAACCCCGGTCTGGACGTCGGGCTCGCCGTTCCGGGTGCTCGCCGTGGACGGCTACGAACTGCACGGCCCGACACCCGTGTCCAACCGCGCGGTGCGGCTCACCGCCGGCGGCCGGGCCGACCTCGAAGTCACCGCACCGGCCCGGGTAGAGCTCGGTGGAGCGAGTGCGCTCGTCATCGGGTCGGGCGCGCCGGCCGCGTCGCCGCAGCCGACCCGGCTGGTCGACTTTCTCACCTACGGCGCCCCGGCGCCGCTCGGCTTCGACCCCACCAAGGCCGACCGGCGGTTCCGCTACTCGATCGGGCGCCGGCCCGGGTTCGTCGACGGCCGTCCCGGCCTCTGGTGGTCGATCAACGGCCACCTCTTCCCGGACGTGCCCATGTTCGTGGTCGAGGAGGGCGACATCGTGCAGATGCACCTGGAGAACCACAGCGGTGCGGTGCACCCGATGCACCTGCACGGCCACCACGCGGTGGTCCTGGCCCGCAACGGCGTGAAAGCCACCGGCAGCCCGTGGTGGATCGACTCGCTCGACGTGGCCGGCGGCGACAACTACGACATCGCGTTCGTCGCCGACAACCCCGGGATCTGGATGGACCACTGCCACAACCTGCCGCACGCCGCGCAGGGCCTGGTCGCGCACCTGATGTACGCCGGCCTGACCGAGCCGTTCCGGGTCGGCGGCGGGAAGGACAACCAGCCGGAGTGACCGCTGGTGCGGTCAGGCTGCTGCTGCGAGGGCGAACGGCAGCACACCCGGGGCGCCGGCCTGCCGCAGCAACGCGCCCACCACGGTCACGGTCCAGCGCGAGTCGACCAGGTCGTCGACCAGCAGCACCGGGCCGTCCAGCCCGGTCAGCCGACCGGCCAGGTCCGGCCCGACGCTGAACCGGTCGTGCACCGCGGCCAGCCGGAACGCGCTGTTGCCGCCAGGGCCGCCGGTCGGCTCCTGCGTGGTCAGGGTGAGCGCGCCGAGATCCTCGAGCCGGCCCAGCCGGGCCAGGTGGCTCGACACCGAGGCCACCAGCTGCGGTCGTCTCAGCGACGGCATCGCCACCACCCCGACCGGGCGCTCGTCCCATCCCCAGCCGGCGAGCACCTCGACGCAGGCGGCCAGCAGCCGGTCGTCGGCCGGCGCATCCGGAGCCTGCTCGGCCAGCAGCTGGCGCAGCCGCTGGCCCCAGCCGAGGTCCGTCAGCCGGGCCACCACGCGGCCCTGCTCGACCTGCTCGTCGGCGCTGATCCGACCGGACCGCGCCACCCCGAGGCGGGACATGCCGCTGGGCCACTGCGACCGGGGCTCGACCGGCACCCCGACCTTGCGCAGCGTGCGGGTGGCCGCCTGAACCGCGCCGTCGGGGACCGTGGCGTCGTACCAGGGACCGGCGCACCGGTCACAGCGACCGCAGTCGGCGGCTCCCGGGTCGTCCAGCGCCTCCTGCAGGAACCGCATCCGGCAGCCGTCGGTGCCGATGTAGTCGAGCATCGAGGCAGCCTCGGAGTCGCGCGCCTCGGCCACCCGGGCGTAGCGCTGCTCGTCATAGGTCCAACCCGCGCCGGTCGACGACCAGCCCCCGGTGACCCGGCGTACGGCCCCTTCGACGTCGAGAACCTTGAGCAGCAGCTCGAGCCGGGTCCGCCGGACGTCGGCGACGGTCTCCAGTGCGGCCGTCGACATCGGCTTAGCAGACTCGGCCAGCGCGGTGAGCACGGCGTCGGCGTCCGGGCGGCGCGGCATCGACGCTGTCGCGAAGTAGCGCCAGATCTCGCGGTCCTCGAACGCCGGGAGGAGCAGCACGTCGGCGCGCTCGGTGGCTCGGCCGGCGCGGCCCACCTGCTGGTAGTAGGCGACCGGGGACGCCGGCGCGCCGAGGTGCACCACGAAGCCCAGGTCGGGCTTGTCGAAGCCCATCCCCAGCGCGCTGGTGGCCACCAGCGCCTTGACCTGGTTGTCGCGCAGGGCGCGCTCGAGCTCGAGCCGGTCGCCCGGGTCGGTGCGGCCGGTGTAGGCCCGGACCTCGTGGCCGGCCTCGCGCAGCAGCGCGGCCGTGTCCTCCGCTGCCGAGACGGTGAGGGCGTACACGATGCCGCTGCCGGGCAGCTCGCCGAGCCGGGCGGTCAGCCAGCCGAGCCGCGCGTCGGCGGTCGGCAGCGACAGCACGCCGAGCCGGAGGCTGTCGCGAGCCAGCGTGCCGCGGACGGTGCGCACCGGCGCACCACCGGCGCCCAGCTGCTCGACCACGTCGGCAACCACCCGCGCGTTGGCGGTCGCGGTGGTCGCGAGCACCGGACGGCCCGGCGGCAGGTCGGCCAGCAGGTCACGGATCCGCCGGTAGTCGGGGCGGAAGTCGTGGCCCCAGTCGCTGATGCAGTGCGCCTCGTCGACGACCAGCAGGCCGGTGGCCTCGGCCAGCCGGGGCAGCTGCTCGTCCCGGAACCGCGGGTTGTTGAGCCGCTCGGGGCTCACCAGCAGCAGGTCGACCTCGTCGGCGGCGAGCCCAGCGGTCACCTCGGCCCACTCGTCGGCGTTGGCGGAGTTCATCGTCACGGCGCGCAGACCGGCCCGCCGGGCGGCGTCGACCTGGTCGCGCATCAGCGCCAGCAGCGGCGACACGATCAGGGTGGGACCGCCGCCGCGGGCCCGGACCAGCGCGGTGGCGACGAAGTAGACCGCCGACTTGCCCCATCCTGTGCGCTGGACCACGAGAACCCGCTCGCCGCCCTCGACCAGCGCCGTGACCGACTCGAGCTGCCCGTCGCGGAACTGCGCCGTCGGGTCGCCGACCAGCCGTCCCAGCAGGGCTTGCGCCTCCTCGGCGAGGGCGGCCGGCGGAGCGGCGGGGGTCGTGGTCACCGGGCCACTCCACCACAGGCCCCGGACATGGGCTCACCAGCAGTGATTGTCACGCAGGGTCCGGGTTCGGGCACAGGCAGCAAATCCTCAACTTTGGCTATCG
>JAVEDA010000044.1 GCA_030841195.1 Actinomycetota bacterium
CGGCGATCGCGAACCACGGCGCAGGGTCGACGTGCGACACCGGCTTGCGGTCGGTGGCGGTGCAGAACAGCGACCAGCGGAGCAGCGCCTTCATGGCCCACGGGAAGTAGTAGTGCAGGGACGTGATCGCGACGTCCGGGCAGGCGTTCGCGTAGTCGATCGGGTGCACCTCCGCGCCCTTCACGAGCGTCTCGCAGGAGTTGAACTCCCAGCGGAAGAAGGCGTTCACGATCCGGCCGATCGACACCACCTCCGCGCCGACCTCGGGGGAGAGGAAGTCGTGCGACACCGAGTAGCGGGCGTGCATCGGCTGGTCGGGGTCGAAGTTCATCACCATCGTCTCGGCGCCGATCGACAGCGACCGGGCGAACACGTCGTACCCCTCGACCGATGCCTGCAGGTGCATCAGCATCTCGCCCGACTCGTCGTAGGCGCGGTGCAGGCCCGCGGCGTCCTTGATCCGGGAGACCCCGACCCAGGCGCCGCCGTCGTACGGCTTCATGAACAACGGGTAGCCGACATGCGCAGCCACCTCGTCGAGGTCGAACGGCCGGTTGTACCGCTCGGCAGTGAATGCGTACTTCGCGTGGTCCAGCGGGTTCTTGTACGGCACCAAGACCGTGGTGGGCACCTTGAGGCCGAGCCGGATCATCGCGCAGTAGGCCGCGTGCTTCTCCATCGCCTGGAAGGTGAACGGCGAGTTCAGCAGGTACACGTCGTCCATCAGCGCGACCTTCTTCAGCCACTCCCGCGGGTGGTAGTACCAGTACGCGAGGCGGTCGATCACCAGGTCGTACGACGGTTCGTAGCGCAGGTCGAAGGGCTCGACGGTGATGCGCTCGACGTCGAAGGTGTGCCCGTTGCCGGCCCCGTCCTCGACCCGCCCGGTCCGGCGGACGAGGTGCTCGAAGACGCTCGGCCAGTCGTTCTCGGTGCCGAGCAGCAGCCCGATCAGGTGTCGGCTGTCCGTCACGTGGTCGTCCTTCCGCCGGTGTAGTCCGGACCCTATGGCCGCCCCGCAGCGGTGTCGACAGCCCCTACGCTGGCGGGGTGGACGTGTGGTTCGTGTCGGCCGCCGGTGCCGAGCAGCACGACCTCGCCGGGCTGCCCGAACTGCTGGCACGCGAGGACGGTTTCACCTGGGTGGACGTCCCGGTGTACGACGACGCGGCGCACGAGGTGCTGCACGGCACCTTCGGCTTCCACGAGCTGACCCTGCGGGCCTGCCGGGAGCGCAACCACGTCCCGAGCACCCACGCCTACCCCGACTACCTGTTCCTCGTCCTGCTTGCGCCCGAGACCGGGGCCATGGGGCACGTGCACCTGATCGAGCTCGACCAGTTCATCGGACGGCGCTTCCTGGTCACCGTGCACGGGCCGATCAACCCGGCCGTGCCCCTCGAGCGCGCCCTGGTGGAGACGGCTGCAGGGCTGCGCCGGATCGAGGAGGGCCGGCTGCGGCCCAAGACGCCGATGGACCTGTCCTACGCGATCGTCTCGGCGCTGGCTCGCCGGCAGTACGCCGCGGTCGGGGTCGTGGCCGAGAAGGTCGCGGGGCTCGAGCAGCGGGTGATGGTGGACGACTTCCGGCACCCGGAGGCGCTGCTCGAGGAGATGTTCCTGGTCCGGCACGAGCTGCTCACGGTGCGCACGATGGCCGCGCAGTGCCACGACATCTACGGCCGGGTGACCGCGCTGACCGGACGGGCGGTGCCACCGGAGATCCAGCCGCTGCTGGCCGACCTCGGCGACCAGTTCAACCGGGTCCGCAACCTCAGCGACGGCGAGAAGGAGTTCCTGTTCGGCGTCATCGACCTCTACCAGACCCGGGTGGCCACCCGGATGACCGTCGCAGTCGAACGGCTCGCCGTCCTCGCGGCCGTCACCCTGCCGGTCACGGCTGTCGCCTCCGTCTACGGCATGAACGTGATCGTGAATCAGCACACCCACGTCCCCCAGCTGCTGCTGGTCCTCGCCCTGATGGTGGCGATGAGCGCGACACTGCTGCGCTGGACCAAGCGACAGGGCTGGTGGTGACCGCGCCCTAGGCTGGGCCTCGTGCTCCCCGAGGTGACGGCGACCCGCTACGTCACGCCGTTGCGCGAGGGCGGTTCGCTGCCCGGCCTGATGGAGGCCGACGACCTCGGCACCTACGTGGTGAAGTTCCACGGCGCCGGCCAGGGCCGCAAGACGCTGGTGGCCGAGGTCATCTGCTCGCGGCTGGCCCGCGGACTCGGGCTGGACACGCCGGACCTCGCGGTCGTCGACGTCGATCCAGGCCTGGCGCCCTATGAGCCGGACGAGGAGGTCCAGGACCTGCTCCGCGCCAGCCCCGGCGCCAACCTCGGGGTCGACTACCTACCCGGGGCGCTCGACGTCGACGCCCGCACGGTCGACCCGGTCCTGGCCGCCCGGATCCTCTGGTTCGACGCGCTGATCGGCAACGTCGACCGGTCCTGGCGCAACCCGAACATGCTGCTGTGGCACGGCCGGGTGCACCTGATCGACCACGGCGCCGCGCTGATCTTCCACCACTCCTGGACCAACCTCGAGGCCTCCGCCAGCCGGCCCTACGACGCTGCCGCGCACGCGCTGGCCGGCACCGGGCCGGACGTGGATGCGGCCGACGCCGAGCTGGCGCCTCTGGTGGGCACCGACCTGGTCGAGGCCGCCGTTGCCGACGTACCGGATGAGTGGCTGGCCAACGAGCCGGGCTTCGCGTCGACCAAGGCCGTTCGGGCCGCGTACGTCGGTCAGCTGACCGCCCGGCTCGCGGCCCGCGAGTCGTGGGTTCCGAGCCTTCGCGCCCTGCGGCGAGAGGCCGCGTCGTGAGCCGGGTGCCGTTCGAGTACGCGGTGCTGCGGGTTGTGCCCAGGGTCGACCGGGGCGAGTCGATGAACGCGGGCGTGCTGCTCTACTGCCAGGCGCGCGACTTCCTCGGGGCCCGGGTCCATCTCGACGCCGACCGGCTGCGAGCCCTCGACCCCGCTGCCGACCCCGCCGCCGTGGAGCACGCGTTGCGGACCGCGGCGGGCGTCTGCGACGCCGACCCGTCGGCCGGCCCGGCGGGGGAGGAGGACCGGGGGCGGCGGTTCCGCTGGCTCACCGCGCCGCGCAGCACCGTGGTGCAGCCGGGGCCGGTGCACACCGGTCTCACCGACGACCCCGAGGCCGACCTGGACCGCCTGCTCGAGCGGATGGTCCTGCCGCCGAGCTGAGATCGACCACCCAGACCGTCAGGTCCAGGTCGACTCGCGAGCCTCTACCAGCCGGTCCTGGGTGGCGCTGACGGCTCGCACGACCCGTGCCCACGCGAGAAGTGCGGCGAACGACGCCACCGCGACGAGCAGGTCGACGCGTGGATGGACGCCGCCGAACTGGGCGGAGACGCCGCTGAGCACGGCGTAGGCGACCCAGCAGCCCCACCAGACCGTGGTGGACCCGGCCGTCGAACCGTCCCCGACCCCCTCGGCCGTCACCTTCCATACGTCATCGACGATCCGCTTCGGGAAGAACAAGCTGGCCACGGGCACGATCCAGCCGAGGTAGGCCCAGTGCGCCCCGTGGTCGAGCCCGTACGGGTCCAGGTCCTTGGCGTTGCGGCGCACAAGGAGCAGCCAGGTGCCAGCCAACGGAAGCTGGGCCAGCAGCAGAACTGTGCGCAGGCCGCCCAGCATGACGTGCGCGACCGCCGGTGCGGCAGCCTCCCCAGCCGCCGCGGCGGCACCGAAGGCGGTCAGCACGCTCCCCAGGTCGACCAGCGTGACCATCGCCGACAGCACGAGCACGGGGACGACGAGTCCCGTGACCCGGCGGAACCGGACCGGCGGCTTGTCCCACGTGCCGGCCGGAGCCGCTGACGGCGTTGGCACCCCGCCGGGCAGAGGCTGCGGTGGCCTCCAGATGTCCCCGTCGGTGGTCATGCATCCCCGTCGACACCAGGGGCGACAGTCTGAAGCCGAGTCAGACCATCCGGGACAGGTGATGAGCGGCCTGGCGCTGCCAGGACGACCAGTCGTGCGGGACGTCGTGCCCCCACACGTCGAGCTCGTGCGGGATCCCCTTGCTGGCGAGCAGGGCGGCGAAGTCGCGGGTGCTCGGCAGCGCACCGGTGGGGTCGACCTCCCACGCGCCTTGCCCGACCACGAGGGTCAGGTGCAGGTTGCGGCGCAGCCAGTCGAGGTGGTCGCCGTGCAGGTTCGCCACGTACTCGGTGGGGTTGTGGAAGTACGAGGCGTCGCCGCGGTCGCCCCACGCGTGCCAGCGGGCCGGGTCGTAGGAGCCGGACAGGCACAGCGCCCGCGGGAACACGTGCGCGTGCCGCAGCGCGATGTTGGCCGCGTGGAAGGCACCGAGGCTGCAGCCGAGGGTGGCGATCGGGTTCAGGCCGCCGCTGTCGTCGTGGATGTAGGGCACCACCTGCTCGGTCACCCAGCGCTCGTACTGGTCGTGGCGCGCGGCCCGCTCCTCCAGCGGCAGCGACCGGTCCGACCAGGTGGCGTCGTCGGCGGAGTCGACGCAGTACAGCTTGAGCCGGCCGGCATCCAGCAGGAACCGGACCGCGTCGACCATGCCGTTGTTCTCGAAGTCCCAGGCCCGGCCGGCCTCGGAGGGGAACACCAGCACCGGGCTGCCCCAATGGCCGTAGCTGACGACCTGTCCGCGGAAGCCGCTCGCTGGCGAGGTGAGCTCGTCCGTCTTGGTCATCCGACGTCCCGGCGGGCGACCTCGTTGAGCAGCCCCGTCAGCCATGGGTGGAACGCGTCCCGCCAGGCGGTGTAGCTGTGCACGTCGCGCACCTCCCGCAGGGTTACGTCGTAGCCCTGCGCGGCCAGCGCCCGGGCCATGATGCGGTTGTTGGCGAGATTCTCCTCCAGCGAGCCGCAGGTCATCACCGTGGGGACCGGTGCCGGGTGCGCGCCGGCGCGCAGCACCTGGTCGACGCTGCGGACGACCCGGTCGTAGCGGGCGAACCGACTCTCGTGCTGGTCGTGCCGGGGGTGGAAGAACGAGCCGGACTGTAGGAACAGCGCGTCCAGGCAGCCGGCGCTCTGGCGCTGGGCGTGCAGCATGGCCAGCGCACCCAGGCTGGCACCGATGCCCACCACGGACGTCGTGGCCACCTCTGTCCGCAACCGGGGGAGCGCCGCCAGGCACAGGGCCCGGGTGTACGCGCCGTCCGCGGAGTACCGCTCGTCCCGGTGACCCGGGCCCAGCAACGCGGCCCGCAGCGGCGGCAGCGCACCGGACCAGACCAGGCTCGCAAGGTACGACGTGAGGCCGGCCAGCTCGTCGTACTCAGGCCCGTCGTGCACGAGCAGCAGCGGAGCGGGCACCCGGTCGCCGAGTCCGTCCGGTGACCAGAGGGTGACCGGGAGGCCGTCGGTGAGCGAGCGCGACCCGATGGTGAGCTCTCGTCGCCGTCCGGCCGGCCCGGGCCGAGCCAGCCAGGCCGGCGGCTGGTACCCGCGGAACTCGAGCACCGACTTCTCGCCGAACGCCCCGGGCACCCGCAGCGGGTTGGCCGGGTCGGTCACGAACCGGGTGGTGCCGTCGGCCTCGGTGACCTGGAACAGGTACTCCATCCGGTCCACGTCCGGCCGGTCGAGCTCGAGCACCCAGGCCGTCCCGTCGTGGGCGAGGTCCAGCCGGTCGCCCGGCACCCGGACCTCTTGGTAGAGCCGCACCGCGGTGAGCTCGTGCTCCGGATCGGCCAGTCGGAAGGTCACGATGTGCTCGGTGACGGTCGGCCCCGGGTCCAGGGTCGGCTCGGCGGGCATCTCGCAACCCTAGAACGAGGGTGGGGCCAACCAGAGGACCAACTCGGTGGTCCGCCCCCTCGTGGCGCCCAGCCGGCGTCCCTGCCGTGGATGCACCTCGTGGCCTACGGCGTGCTCTCGGTGGTCAGCCTGATGGCCCGCGAGACCGCGCACCGCAGCGCGACCTCGGACGGGCACGTGAGCGGGGCCCGCAGCGCCTCCGGGTCGGCGAAGAAATGCGGGTCACGGCGGCCACCCTGTCAGAGCAGGGCCAGCTGGGCCGGTGCCGGCGCTGGCGGCGGAGCGACCGGCGTACGGGCTGCGTGGTCGTGGCCGGTGCGCCACCTGCCTGCCCGCTCGCGGCCGACGCCGTGCACCTTGGCAAACCGGCGGACGGTCTCGCTGATCCGGTCCTGGTAGGCCTTCGGTGCGTAGGTCCGGGTGCCGTAGAGCTGGGCATAGCGGGGGAGCAGGTCCGGTCGCTCCCGCCGGAGCCAGGCTTGCCACCACTCCCGCGCGCCGGGCCGCAGGTGCAGCACGATCGGTGACACGTGGGTCGCGCCGCTGGCCGCGATCGCCGCCACCGTCTCCTCGAGCTGCTCGTCGGAGTCGGTGAGGAACGGCAGGACCGGCGCCATCAGGACGCCGGTGGGAATGCCTGCGTCGGTGAGCCGGCGCACGACCTCCAGCCGGCGGGCCGGCGGCGGCGCGCCCGGCTCGACCAGGTGCCGGATGTCCCGGTCGACCGAGCCGATGGACAGCGCCGCAGACACGTCGGTGACCTCCGCCGCGGCGACCAGCAGGTCGAGGTCGCGCAGGATCAGCGCGCCCTTGGTCAGGATCGAGAACGGGTTGGCCGCCTCGGCCAGGGCCGCGATCACCTCGCGCATCAGCCGGTAGCGGCCCTCGACCCGCTGGTAGCAGTCGACGTTGGTGCCCATCGCCACGTGCTCGCCAGCCCACGACGGCCGATGCAGTTCGCGCCGCAGCACCTCGCCGACGTTGGTCTTCACCACGACCTGCGAGTCGAAATCCGCGCCGCTGTCGAGATCGAGGTACTCGTGCGTCTTGCGCGCGAAGCAGTTGTGGCTGATCACCCCGTTGGCGATGAAGTCCCCGGTGCCGGTGGTGATGTCGAACATGGGAATCTCAAGTCCGAGATCCTCGATCGCGACGACGTCCAGCGGGGTGCGGCACTTCACGCTGAACCCGACCAGGTCGCGCTTGCGGGTGATGGCGGGATCGACCATCTGGAGAAACCGCATCCGCTGGGTCAGACCGCCGGTGACGCGAACGTTGCGGAGCCCGTTCGGCACCTTGGTCTTCTCTATGACATGGGGAACTCCGAGAGCCGTCATGGCCTGCGACGTCTGCTGGATGATCTCGTCGTCGGTGTTCGGGATCCGAAGCACTCCTTGGGAGTGCGACCCCTCGGCGTCGAAGATGCCCGCGAGGAATCCTCGTCGCCAGCTGTCGGACGCCTCCTCCGGCCAGGCGATGTGAGCAGTGATCGCGGCGTGCGCGTCGCCGCGGCTCATCCGGATCGCCGTCACGGCGGCGTGCTTCTCGGTCGCCTCGCTGAACCGAAACGTCGTTGTCTGGACCCCGAGCTCAGCGAGATAGCTACGGCTGCGGTCCAGCGCTTCGGCGTCGACGAGGGCCAGCCGGAACCGGTGCACCCGACGGACGCGGCTCCCGGGCCCTGAGTACTCGTAGACGCCCAGTGACCCGTCGCCGCGGATCATCCCAGTGAGGTATCCCCGTCGGTAGTCCGCGTCGACCTTCGGCGGGTCGCTCATGGCGCCGAAGCCGAGCAGGGAGTTGCCCGTCGTGAGGTATGGACGGCGCCCAGCTCCCTGCATCGTGCCGGTGACGTACTTCCAGCCGCGCTCGGAGAGGAATCGGTGATCCCCGCTGGCCACGATGCGGGTCCCGTCCGCGAGAGTGATCCGAAATGCTCGCTTCGCTGTCTGCCAGTGGGCGGACACGGTGGTGACGACGTATTGCCGTGTGAGGCCGACCCGGCGGGTCCCGTAGATCTCGTCGCCGGCCTTCACCTCGGCCAACGGCTTGGGCCGGCCGTCGGCCATCAGGATCGGAGTGTCGCCGGCCAGGCAGTAGACGCAAGCCATCGAACAGCCGCGATACGGGTTGACCGTCCAGCGGAACGGCATCCGCGAAGCGTCGGGCACCTTGTTCAGCGCCGACCGGCAGGTGACCTCGTGGAAGGTCATCCCGGCGAACTCCGGCGTGTCGAAGGTCCG
>JAVEDA010000066.1 GCA_030841195.1 Actinomycetota bacterium
TGACACCGGCCCACTCCAGCCAGTCCCGGAAGAAGGGTGCCTGGAAGTCCGTGCCGAAGGCTGGCGTCCGCCCGGGGCCGTAGATGGCGGCGGTGTAGAGCACAGCCGCCTTCCGGCCGGTGAGCAGTCCCGTGTACCCCTCGACCGGGTCGAAGGCGAACACCATCCCCGGCTGGCTGACGACGTCGATGAGCTGCTTGAGCTTGTAGGGCACGCTCGCGTTCCACATGGGGACGCTGAATAGGTAGAGGTCGGCGGCCGCGAACCGCTCGAAGGTCGCCGTGACCTGCCGCCAGGCCGCGACGGCGGGACCCTCCAGGTCGATGCCGGCGAAGGTGTTCATCTTCCCCTCGGCCGCGACGGTGCCGAACTCCGGCACCGACCCGTCCCAGATGTCCCACTCCTCGATCGTCACGTCCGGGTTCTGCTCGGCGTACGTCTCCATGAAGACCCGGGCCAGGGCGAGGGACTCGGACTTGGGGCCGCGGGGCGAGGCGGAGATGTGCAGCAAGGTGGTCATGGTCATGATCCGTTTCTGGTCGATGTATCTGCGTGCGCACGCACATAATGAGCCGACCGAGATGGTCCTGTCAAGATGCGTGCACCCGCACATTTACCTTGCTACCGTCCTCGCGTGACCGACGAGGTGGACCGCGTGGGTGCCTGGGCCGCCCTGCTGCGGGTGCACGCCGCCGTGGTGCCCAAGCTGGAGCGCCGGCTGGCCGACACCGGCCTGCCGCTCTCCTGGTACGACGTGCTGCTGGTCCTCAACGCCGCCCCCGGCCGGCGCCTGCGGATGACCGAGCTAGGGGCCCAGGCGGTCCTGAGCCGCGAGCGGATCAGCCGGGTGGTGACCGAGCTCGAGCGGGCCGGGCTGGTCCGTCGTGAGCCGAACCCCGACGACGGCCGTTCCTCGTTCGCCGCGGTGACCCCCGAGGGGCGCGCCCGGCTGCGGGCGGCGGCACCGCTCTACCTGGCCGGGATCGAGTCGCACTTCGCCCGCCATCTCAGCGACGACGAGATCCGCAACCTCACCGGTGCGCTGGGCCGCGTGCTCGCGGCCGAGGAGGACTAGGTCAGCTCGGCATAGTGGGGGTTGCCCCAGTCTCCGCGGCCAGCCCGTCTACGAGCGCGGTCACCAGCGCTGGGACCTGGCTCCGGTCCAGCCGCACGGTGCCGACGCACCCGGTCTCCCGCCACAGGCTGAGGACCACGACGCCCACCTCGTCGTGCCAGGTGACCCGCATCCAGCGGCCACCGCCGCGTTGGTCCGGGATGATCTCGCCACTGGACGGCAGCGCGACGACATTGCCCTCGCTGCCCCGGGGAGCCGTCACCAGGACATCATCCGTCGCCGGAACGGCGAGGGGAAGACCTCCGCTCGCAGAGTCACCGGTTCGGCACAGCGCGTGCGCAGTTCGACGGCGGGGCCCTACCGCGGCCAACCACTGCTTACCGTGCTGAATTCGGCGCGGTTGAGGACCAACGATCACGGTTCCGTGATCATTTCGAGCTCAGGGGGAACCGGCGGCGAGGGGTAACGGCGCCGGCTGCGGGCCCCTCCTCCCGCAACCGACGCCGTTGGTCGTGTGCCGCGCCCTCGTTCGCGCGATCCGGTCCCCCGGTCAGCCGGTCAGAACAACCGGGACCAGGTCTTCGGGCCGACGTTGCCGCGACCGGTCCAGCCCTGAGCCTTCTGGAACCGGCTGACGGCGCTGCGCGTGTAGGTGCCGTAGTAGCCAGTCTGCCGGAGGTTCAGCCGGCCCTGGACCCGCTTCACTGCGGCACCCGTGCTGCCCTGGCGCAGGGTGTGGCTGAACGTAGCCACCGAGCTGGTGGTGATGCGCATCGGGCGGCGGAACACCTCAGCGACCCAGACCCGGCCGTTGACGACGACGGCGCCGATGCCGACCTCGGTGTAGTCGCGGTCCAGGATGTTCGCGCGGTGCGGCGCACTCTGCATGAAGGCCACGTGCACGGTCAGGGCGTCCGGGCCGTAGCCCACGTTCTCGCCGACCCAGCGCCAGTTCGTGACGTCGGTGGTGAGGTTCGGGTTGTGGTAGAGCGTGTTCCGGTCGGCCATCCGGTGCGCCTGTGCTCGCGCCACCGTCACCAGGGAGCTGCGAACGGTCAGGCGCGGGATGCCCCGGGAGTGGCGGGCGTAGTTCAGCTTCGCGGTGAAGGTGTCCTCGACCGACGTGGCACCGGCAGGACCCGCGGTGGCCGCGCCGGTGACGAAGGCGGCCAGGACCAGGCTCAGCGCGGTGAGCACTGCTGCCAGGCTGCGGCGAGAGCGGTTCGAGGCCACGGTGGGGTCGTCTCCGATGTCGGTGTTTCCTGCTTCTCCACTACGTCGGCGCCGATCAGAGTGGGCATGACTCCGCCGATCGGGTGACGGGCGGTGCGGCACACTTGACAGGTGCCCGAGCTGCCTGAGGTGGAGGCGCTGGCCGCCTTCCTCACCGAGCGCGCGGTCGGCCGCGTGGTCGCGCGCGTGGATCTCGCTGCTTTCAGCGTGCTGAAGACCTACGACCCGCCTGTCACGTCGTTGCAGGGGCTCGAGGTGACGGGCGTCTCGCGGCACGGGAAGTTCCTCGACCTCGACGTCTCGGGCCTGCACCTGGTCGTCCACCTGGCCCGGGCCGGCTGGCTGCGGTGGTCCGACGCCCTCTCCCCCACGCCGCCGAGGATGGGCAAGGGCCCTCTGGCAGCCCGGGTGCACCTGGACGACGGCTCCGGCTTCGACCTGACCGAGGCGGGCACCCAGAAGAAGCTGGCCATGTACGTCGTGCACTCGCCGTACGACGTGCCGGGTGTGGCCCGGCTCGGGCCGGACCCGCTCGGACCCGGCTTCGGCGTCAGCGAGCTGGCCGCGATCCTCGACGGCTCCCGCCAGCAGCTCAAGGGGCTCCTGCGGGACCAGTCGGTGCTGGCCGGTGTCGGCAACGCCTACTCCGACGAGGTGCTGCACGCGGCCAAGTTGTCGCCCTTCCGGCTCGGCTCGTCGCTGTCCGTCGCCGAGGTGGAGGGCCTCTACGACGCGTTGCAGTCGGTGCTGCGCGACGCGGTGGCACGGGCGCACGGGCTCGCGGCCGGCGACCTCAAGAAGGAGAAGAAGACGGCGATGCGGGTGCACGGCCGGACCGGACTGGCCTGCCCGGTGTGCGGCGACACGGTGCGCGAGGTCTCCTTCGCCGACTCGTCGCTGCAGTACTGCCCCACCTGCCAGACGGGCGGCAAGCCGCTGGCGGACCGCCGCCTGTCCCGCCTGCTGAAGTGATGCCCGTCACACTCCGGCCCCGGACCTGAACGGCAGCCGGGTCGGCCGCGTCTACACTCCTGAGGTTCCGGCACCCAGCCGCACCGTCCCCTGCCCCGAACCAGAAGCGACGTCCTTGACCTCCACCGCTGAGCGTGAGTCCGCCGACCCTGGTGTCGGTGCTCCCGGTCGGCGTGCCCGCTGGGCGACCCACTGGCGCGGGCTGTCGACCCGGCGCCGTTGGGTGCTGGGGGTAGCGCTCGGGCTGCTGGCCAGTCTGGTCCTGCTCGGGGCGGTCTACGTGTGGTGGCTGGGTGGTGGCCTGCTGAGGGTCTACACCACCGGGCAGGCGAAGGCCGACATCGCGCAGAAGCAGCTGAAGCTGATGCAGAAGGACATCACGGCTGGCGACGAGCCTGGAGCCCGGCGGCACCTCAGTATTGCCGAGCGAGCCGTGAACGACGCCGAGAAGGCCGCCCGCGCTCCGCAGGTGCGGGTCGCGAAGTGGCTGCCCTACACCCGGGGGACGGTGACCGACCTCGACCACCTGCTCGGCGCGGCCTCGGTGGTGATCGACGCCGCCGACAACGCCCTGACCCTGTACACGGAGTTCTCCGGGGACACCTCCAAGCTGTTCGACAACGGCAAGGTCGACATCAACGCGCTGGTCCGCGGCCGGGATGCGCTGCGCGAGATGGAGGGGGCGCTCACCGAGGCCAGGTCTGAGCTCCTCGCGGTGAAGGGGACCGGCCCGCTCGGCGACGACGCGTTGAAGAAGAAGCGGACCGGTCTCAAGCAGATCCGCGACATCCGGGCCGAGATCCGGCCGTACGCCCCCCTGGTCGAGGCGCTGCCCGCTGCATTGGGGGCGGAAGGCACCAAGCGCTACCTGGTGGCTGTGATGAACCCGGCCGAGATGCGTGGCTCGGGCGGTGCACCGCTCAGCGTCGCCCTGGTGGTCCTCAAGGACGGGAAGCTGACGATCCCCAAGAAGGGCACGACGTCGTCCATCACGCTGGGCTCCCCGGAGGGGTTGCTCGGGGACAATCCCTTCCTCGTGTGGAAGCGCGTCCCGGGGGACCCGTTCCAGCCGCCGCCGGGCAAGGCGCAGCGCTTCGTCAACATCACAGCAAACCCCGACTTCCGGGTGTCCGGCGAGCAGCTGGTGCGCGCCACCCCGGCATTCTTCGGGATGAAGACCGACGGGGTCATCGCCGTCGACGTGGTGGCGTTGGCCAAGCTGCTGCAGGTCATCGGGCCGATCCAGTCCGACTACGGCACGCTCACGTCGGAGAACTTGGTCCAGGAGCTTCTGGTGAAGGCCTACGACCAGCAAGGCAACGACATCCAGGGTAGGCAGGCCCGCAATGATCAGCTGATGTCAGTCATGCTGTCGAACCTTACGGG
>JAVEDA010000068.1 GCA_030841195.1 Actinomycetota bacterium
CCGGAGTAGCCGGAGTTGTTGAACCGATCCGTGAAGACATAGCTGAACGACTGGTGCTGGTCGGGCACGAACACGAGGATCAGCACGATCGCCGCAGCACCGACCACGTGCCACCAGACCGAGACGTTGTTCATGACCGCCATCAGGTGGCTGCTGAAGATGTTCAGCACCGAGACGATCGCGAGCACGATCAGGAACGTGATGAAGACCCGCGTCAGCGAGTAGCTGCCTGCGTAGGAGTCCGAGTAGGTGCTGATCGTGAGGTCGATGAAGGTCGCGCAGCCGTAGGAGACACCGGCGGTGACCGCGACCAGGCCGATCAGGTTGAGCCAGCCGGTGAAGAAGCCGGCCTTGGCTCCGCCCAGCTTCGAGGCCCACCAGTAGATGCCGCCCGATGTCGGGTAGGCCGACACCAGCTCGGACATCGTGAAGCCGATGATCAGGATGAACACGCCCAGGATCGGCCAGGTCCACGAGATCGAGATGGGGCCGCCGTTGTTGAAGCCGGCGCCGAAGTTCGTGAAGCAGCCCGCCAGGATCGAGATGATCGAGAACGAGATCGCAAAGTTGGAGAAGCCCGACCAGCTGCGGTTCAGGTCCTGCTTGTAGCCCAGTTCGGCGAGGCGCTTCTCGTCCTCACCCATCTGCGTCACATCTGCCACCGTGCAACCTCCATTGGAAGAGGTCCGCCCCCGCAGCGGACTTCGCGCTGCCCACGAGACACGGCCCGTGTCTACACCTCCGCGGAGGTCGCCCGCAGCAGAAACGCCGTGCCGCCGCGCGGCAATGGTTTGCCGTCGGTCGGGGCCGGACGCTACTGCACCCGGCCGATTCGGTCTAGACCTGAACCGTGGACACCTGCCCGCGACCCGCACCGGGTCGCTAGTGTCCCGTCGTCACCTGAAGGAGAGCAGAGGACCCACGATGGCGCAGCCCCCACCAGCCCTGACCGTCGAGCAGCTGCGGACCCAGGTCCGGGACGGGGCCGTCGACACCGTCGTGGTCGCCTTCCCGGACATGCAGGGCCGGCTGCAGGGCAAGCGGATCCACGCCCAGTTCTTCCTCGACACCGTGCTCGAGCACGGCACCGAGGGCTGCAACTACCTGCTGGCCGTCGACGTGGACATGAACACCGTGGACGGCTACGCCATCAGCTCGTGGGAGCGCGGCTACGGCGACTTCGAGTTCGTCCTCGACCTCGACACGCTGCACCCGGTGCCCTGGATCCCCGGGACCGCGATGGTGCTGTGCGACCTGGCCTGGCTGGACGACGTGCACACCGCCGTGGCCGAGAGCCCCCGGCAGATCCTGCGGGCCCAGGCCGAGCGCGCCGCCGCCCAGGGCCTGCTGGCCTTCGCCGGGACCGAGCTCGAGTTCATCGTGTTCAACGACACCTACGAGCAGGCCTGGTCGGCCGGCTACCGGGACCTCACCCCCGCGAACCAGTACAACGTGGACTACTCGCTGCTCGGCACCAGCCGGGTCGAGCCGCTGCTCCGCGACATCCGGAACGGCATGTTCACCGCCGGGCTGGTCGTCGAGTCGGCCAAGGGCGAGTGCAACCTCGGCCAGCACGAGATCGCCTTCAAGTACGACGAAGTGGTGCGAACCGCGGACAACCACTCGATCTACAAGAACGGCGCCAAGGAGATCGCCTCGCAGCACGGCAAGGCCCTCACGTTCATGGCCAAGTTCGACCAGCGCGAGGGGAACTCCTGCCACATCCACATGAGCCTGCGCGGTGACGACGGCCGGATCGTCTTCGACGAGGGCGACGGGCCGACCCCGATGTTCCGCAGCTTCGTGGCGGGCATCCAGGCCACCATGTGCGAGCTCACGTTGCTCTACGCGCCCAACATCAACTCCTACAAGCGGTTCCAGGCCGGCAGCTTCGCCCCGACCTCGACGGCGTGGGGCTACGACAACCGGACCTGCTCGCTGCGCGTGGTCGGTCACGGGGCCGGGCTGCGGCTGGAGAACCGGCTGCCCGGTGGCGACGTGAACCCCTACCTCGCCCTGGCCGGCATGCTCGCGAGCGGCCTGCGCGGCATCGACCAGGAGCTGCAGCTCGAGCCGGCCTACGAGGGCAATGCCTACCTGTCCGACCACCCCAAGGTGCCTACCTCGCTTCGGTCGGCCCGCGACCTGTTCGCCGGCTCCTCGGTGGCGCGCGAGATGCTGGGTGCCGCGGTCGTGGACCACTACGTCAACAACGCCGACGTCGAGCTGGCCGCGTTCGAGGCGGCTGTCACCGACTGGGAGCGCTACCGGTCCTTCGAGAGGATGTGAGCGTGTCCGCCGAGCTCAGCCACGAGGTCCTCGACCCGGCCACCGAGCAGCACGTGGCGACCATCAGGCTCACCTCCGTCGAGGAGACGGACACGGCGATCCAGCGGTCGCACCGGGCGTTCCAGGAGTGGCGGCACGTCGCGCCGGCCGACCGGGCCCGGCTGCTGCGACGCTTCGCCGCCGCGGTCGACGGCGCCCGCGAGGAGCTTGCCGCCCTCGAGGTCCGCAACTCCGGGCACACGGTGTCCAACGCCCGGTGGGAGGCGGGCAACGTCCGGGACGTCCTCGACTACTACGCGGCCGCACCGGAGCGGCTGTTCGGCCGGCAGATCCCGGTGGCGGGCGGGGTGGACATCACCTTCAAGGAGCCGCTGGGGGTCGTCGGCATCATCGTCCCCTGGAACTTCCCGATGCCGATCGCCGGCTGGGGCCTGGCCCCGGCGCTGGCCGCCGGGAACACGGTGGTCCTCAAGCCGGCCGAGATCACGCCGATGACGGCGATCCGGCTCGGCGAGCTGGCCCTCGAGGCGGGACTGCCCGCCGACGTGCTCACCGTCCTCCCGGGCAAGGGCTCGGTCGTCGGCGACCGGTTCGTGACCCATCCGCTGGTCCGCAAGATCGTGTTCACCGGCTCGACCGAGGTCGGCACCGCGATCATGGCGCGGGCAGCGACCCAGGTGAAGCGCATCACCCTCGAGCTGGGCGGCAAGAGCGCCAACATCGTGTTCGCGGACGCCGACGTCGAGAAGGCCGCGGCCAGCGCCCCGTACGGGGTCTTCGACAACGCGGGGCAGGACTGCTGCGCGCGCAGCCGGATCCTGGTGCAGCGCAGCGTCTACGAGCGGTTCCTCGAGCTGCTCGAGCCGGCCGTGGCCGGGGTGAAGGTCGGTGCCCCGGGTCTCGACGACACCGAGATGGGACCGCTGGTCAGCGCCGGCCAGCGCGCCCGCGTCTCGGCGTACGTGGACGACTCGGTGGACGTGGCCTTCCGCGGCGCGGCGCCCGAGGGCCCCGGCTACTGGTACCCGCCGACTGTCGTGCTGCCGCGTGGTTCGGAGGACCGGATCTGGCGCGAGGAGGTGTTCGGGCCGGTGGTGGCGGTGCTGCCCTTCGACGACGAGGCCGACGCGATCAGGCTGGCCAACGACACGGAGTACGGCCTGTCGGGGTCGATCTGGACCCGGGACGTCGGCCGGGCGCTGCGGGTGGCTCGCGGCGTCGAGTCCGGCAACCTGTCGGTCAACTCGCACTCCTCGGTGCGCTACTCGACCCCGTTCGGCGGCTTCAAGCAGTCCGGTCTCGGCCGCGAGCTGGGACCGGATGCGCTGGACTCGTTCACCGACGTCAAGAACGTCTTCATCAGCACGGAGGACTGAGCAGATGCCCGGACGGCTGCAGGACCGCACCGCGATCGTCACCGGAGGTGTGGGTGGCATCGGCCTGGCCACCGCGCGCCGGTTCGCCGAGGAGGGCGCGAGGGTCGTGGTCGTCGACCTGGCCGACGAGAAGGGCGCCGCCGTCGCGGCCGAGCTCGGCGGGCTCTACATCCGCTGCGACGTCACCGACGCGGAGCAGGTGGACGCGATGGTCGCCCGCACCATCGAGGCCTACGGCAGCGTCGACATCGCGTTCAACAACGCGGGCATCTCGCCGCCGGACGACGACTCGATCCTGGACACCGGGCTCGAGGCCTGGCGCCGGGTGCAAGAGGTGAACCTCACCAGCGTCTACCTCTGCTGCAAGGCCGTGCTGCCGCAGATGCGCACCCAGGGGCGCGGCTCGATCATCAACACCGCGTCCTTCGTGGCCGTGATGGGGGCCGCGACCTCGCAGATCTCCTACACCGCGAGCAAGGGCGGCGTGCTGGCCATGAGCCGGGAGCTGGGCGTGCAGTTCGCCCGGGAGGGCATCCGGGTCAACGCCCTGTGCCCGGGACCGGTGGACACCCCGCTGCTGCGCGAGCTGTTCAGCAAGGACCCCGAGCGGGCGGCTCGCCGGCTGGTGCACATCCCGATGGGACGCTTCGCCGACGCCACCGAGATCGCCAACGCGGTGCTCTTCCTGGCCAGCGACGAGTCCAGCTTCATCACCGCGTCCACCTTCCTGGTGGACGGCGGCATCAGCGGGGCGTACGTCACCCCGCTCTGACCATCTAGAAGCTGCGGGCGCCGATCCGGGCGTACGCCTGGCTGGTCAGGATGCGCTGCACCGTCTCGACCTGCTCCGGCGCGTGCCGGGCCAGGGTCGCGTTGAGATCGGTGCGCGCAGCGGGGGTGTCGTAGGCGGCCAGTTCCCGCTGCAGCTGCAGGTGCTGGCGGCGGGCCGAGCGGCGGTGCACGAGGGTCGAGTGCAGGGTCGTGAGGGTGGTGCGGGCGTGGCTCATGTCGAATCCCTTGACAGGGGCAGGCGACGCCGAGGTTTCGGCGCCACACCTCAATTCTCGGCAGCCCGGCGACGGATTTCCGTTATCCGGGCTGTCGGTTGGGTCACACCGGTGGGCGTGACGCTCCACCGGTGACGAGCATCACGGCGTACGTGAATTCGGCGTGTCCACCAGGCGACGGATGGCAGCCGCCACAGCACCGGGATGTTCCATCTGGGACACGTGCCCGCTGTCGGGCAGCAGCAGCATCCGGTTGTCCGGGAAGGTGCGGGCGGCCCGCGAGGCGGTGCGCGGGT
>JAVEDA010000078.1 GCA_030841195.1 Actinomycetota bacterium
AGGTCGTGCTCTGCGGCGGCCTGTCCGAGCTCATCAAGTCCGGCTTCGACACCCTCGTCGACGCCGGCTACCAGCCGGAGATCGCCTACTTCGAGTGCCTGCACGAGGTGAAGCTCATCGTCGACCTCATGTACGAGGGCGGCATCTCGAAGATGTACTGGTCGGTGTCGGAGACAGCGGAGTACGGCGGCTACACCCGCGGACCGCGGATCGTCACGGACGCGACCCGGGCCGAGATGAAGAAGGTTCTCGGCGAGATCACCGACGGGTCCTTCGCCAAGGAGTGGATGGCCGAGTACGACGCCGGGCTGCCGAACTACAAGCGCTACTACCAGGAGAACACGGAGCACCGGGTCGAGCAGACCGGCCGAAAGCTGCGCCCGCTGATGAGCTGGATCAGCGAGAACGAGTAACAGGTCGGCAGAGGGGACCGCCGCGACCTCGCGACGGACCCCTCTGTCCAGGTTTGAGCCCGCAGGATCTTGAGCAGGTTGGACAACACCTCTCCTCTCCCTCCCTGCGAGGTGCGCCGTGCGGCTTGACCTCAACTGGCTCGACTACGTCATCCTGGGTTGCTATTTCCTCACCGTGCTCGGGATCGGGTGGCTGGCGCGGCGCAGCATCAGCTCCAGCCTCGACTTCCTGCTGTCCGGCCGCGCAATGCCGGCCTGGGTCACCGGCCTCGCGTTCGTCGCGGCGAACCTGGGCGCTCTCGAGATCCTGGGCATGGCGGCCAATGGCGCGCAGTACGGCATCGCCACGGCGCACTACTACTGGGTCGGCGCAGTCCCCGCGATGGTCTTCCTCGGCATCGTGATGATGCCGTTCTACTACGGCTCGAAGGTCCGCAGCGTCCCCGAGTTCCTGCGGGTGCGCTTCAACAACCAGACCCACCTGCTGCAGTCGGTCTTCTTCGCGTTGTCGGCGGTGCTCATCGCGGGCGTCAACCTGTACGCGCTCGCCATCGTGCTCGAGGCACTGCTCGGCTGGCCGTTGGTGGTGGCCATCCTGGTCTCCGCCGCGCTGGTGCTCGCCTACATCACCCTCGGCGGCCTCTCCTCCGCGATCTACAACGAGGTGCTGCAGTTCTTCGTCATCCTCGCTGGCCTCATCCCGCTCGTCGTCGTGGGCCTGCACGACATGGGCGGCTGGGGTGGCCTGACCGACAAGGTGACCGCGAACAAGAACGGTGGCGACGGCTTTCTGCACACCTGGCAGGGAACCGGTGTCGGCGACGTGACCAACCCGCTCGGCTCCAGCTGGATCGGCATCGTCTTCGGCCTGGGCTTCCTGCTGTCCTTCGGTTACTGGACGACCAACTTCGCCGAGGTGCAGCGGGCGATGTCGGCGCGCAACATGAGCGCGGCCCGGCGTACGCCGTTGATCGGCGCGTTCCCGAAGCTGTTCATCCCGGCTCTCACCATCATCCCGGGCCTCATCGCTCTGGTGCTCTTCCCCAAGCTGGGGGCGGACTCGGGCCAGTACACCTACACCAACGCGATCCCGTTGCTCATCAACAAGTACCTGCCGAACGGCGTCCTGGGCATCGCCGTGACCGGCCTGCTGGCCGCCTTCATGGCGGGCATGGCTGCGAACGTGTCCAGCTTCAACACCGTCGTCACCTACGACATCTGGCAGACGTACATCAAGAAGGACCGCGACGACGCGTACTACCTGCGGACCGGTCGAGTGTTCACGGTCGTCGGCATCCTGATCGGCATCGGCACCGCGTTCATCGCCGCGGGCTACAGCAACATCATGAACTACGTCCAGGTGCTGTTCTCCTTCTTCAACGTCCCGCTGTTCGTGACGTTCCTCATCGGCATCTTCTGGAAACGGATGACGGCGTGGGCCGGCTTCTCGGCCCTGCTGGGCGGCACTCTGGGCGCACTGGCGACCTACCTCCTGTACAAGGCCGATGTCGTGACTTTCCGCACCGATCTGGAGGAGACCTTCTGGGGCTCCGGCGTCGCGTTCGCGGTGGCCAGCGTGCTGGCGGTGGGGGTGAGCATGTTCACCCAGCCGAAACCGGAGGACGAGCTGCAAGGCCTGGTGCGCGGGATCGGTGCCACCGACCTCAATGCCGGGGAGCTGGTGGGGGACAGCACGTGGTATCGCAACCCGCTGCTGCTCGGCGGCATCGCGCTCGGTCTCAGCGTCGCGCTCTACATCCCGTTCTGGTGACGGAAAGGACGAACCATGTCTGACGACAGCTCGCGAGACTCCGCCGCCGGCCGTGACCCCGAGATCGAGCGCACCGAGGAGGCGAGGTCCTCGGCCGCCAGCCTGTTCGACCTCCGCCGGATCATCGGTGGCCTGTTCACGCTCTACGGCGTCCTGGTGCTCGGCGCCGGCCTGTTCGACGGGTCGAACGCCAAGGAGAAGGCCAGCGGCCTCGACATCAACATCTGGACCGGCCTTGGCATGCTGCTGCTCGGCTTCGGGATGCTGGCCTGGATGGCGCTGCGGCCGGTCGACGTCCGGGCGGTGCAGGACGAGATGGACGAGTCGGACGGCAGGTCTGCCGGCACCGCGGAGGGCTGACGCTGTTCCGCAGCCTGGACACTTGTGAAGGCGTTCACAAGGCCGCGCCTACGATGACCGGGTGACTCGACCCGTCGTCCTCATCGCCGAAGAGCTCTCGCCCGCCACCATCGAGGCCCTCGGGCCGGACTTCGAGGTCCGTCAGGTCGACGGCACGGACCGGTCCGCGCTGCTGCCCGCTCTGGCCGACGTGGACGCCCTGCTCGTCCGCAGCGCGACCAAGGTCGACGCCGAGGCGCTGGCCGCTGCGCGCAACCTCAAGGTGGTGGCCCGCGCCGGCGTCGGCCTCGACAACGTGGACGTCAAGGCGGCCACCCTCGCCGGCGTCATGGTGGTCAACGCCCCGCAGTCGAACATCGTCAGCGCCGCCGAGCTCGCCGTCGGTCTGCTGCTCTCCGCTGCCCGCCACATCGCGCCGGCCAACGCGGCGCTCAAGCAGGGGGAGTGGAAGCGCAGCAAGTATTCAGGCGTCGAGCTCTACGAGAAGACCGCCGGCATCGTCGGCCTGGGCCGGATCGGCGCCCTCGTCGCGCAGCGGCTGTCGGCGTTCGGCATGACCGTGGTCGCCTACGACCCGTTCGTCGCGGCCGGCCGGGCGGCCCAGATGGGTGTGCGGCTGGTGTCGCTGGACGAGCTGCTGCGCACCGCGGACGTCGTGTCGGTGCACCTGCCCAAGACGCCGGAGACCGTCGGGATCATCGGCGAGGAGCAGCTCGCGACCGTCAAGCCGTCGGTGATCCTGGTCAACGCCGCACGCGGCGGCATCGTGGACGAGGCCGCTCTCTACGCCGCCCTCAAGGAGGGCCGGGTCGCCGCCGCTGGGCTGGACGTCTACGCGACCGAGCCCTGCACCGACTCGCCCCTGTTCGAGCTCGAGAACGTCGTCGCGACCCCCCACCTCGGTGCCAGCACCGACGAGGCGCAGGAGAAGGCGGGCGTCTCGGTCGCGAGGTCGGTGCGGCTCGCGCTGGCCGGCGACCTGGTGCCCGACGCGGTCAACGTCCAGGGCGGCGTCATCGCCGAGGACGTCCGGCCCGGCATCCCGCTCGCGGAGCACCTCGGCAGGTTCCTCACCGCGGTCGCGGCCGCGGTCCCGGCCCAGCTGGACATCGAGGTGCGCGGCGAGATCACGGCGTACGACGTGCGGGTGCTCGAGCTGGCCGCTCTCAAGGGCCTGTTCGTGGACGTCGTCGAGGACCCGGTCTCCTACGTCAACGCGCCGGTGCTGGCCGCCGACCGCGGGGTGCAGGTGCGCCTGACCACCGACGCCGAGTCGCCCGACTACCGCAACCTGGTCACGCTGCGCGGCACCCTGGCCGACGGCACCCAGGTCTCGGTGTCCGGCACGCTGACCGGCACCCGGCACCTCGAGAAGATCGTGGAGATCGACGGCTTCGACGTCGAGGTCGCCGTCTCCGAGCACATGGCGGTGTTCCGCTACGAGGACCGGCCCGGCATCGTCGGCACGGTGGGAAGGATCCTCGGCGATGCCCAGGTGAACATCGCCGGCATGCAGGTGAGCCGGGACCGCCGCGGCGGGAAGGCGCTGGTCGCGATGACGGTCGACGCCCCGATCCCGGGCCCGGTGCTGGACGAGATCGTCCGCGAGATCGGCGCCGACACCGCCCGCCAGGTGGATCTCACCGACTGACCGTGCCGTCCAGAATCCGGGACCGGCTGACAACTGGCGAGACATGTCCGCGGACCCGGCCTACCGTAGATGGATCATGCGGCACATCTTCGTACTTCGCTGCCGCGGCGGGGCCCGCTAGCAAGGGCCGGCTCCCCGTCGCGGAGTCCGGCGCTGGCCCGCCACGCGACGCACCGAGGAGCCCAAGATGACCCGCACCCACCGCGACACCCGCCCGTCGCCCCAGTCCAAGCAGGCCGTGCAGCAGGCGGTCCAGCAAGCCATGGACCGGCGCGACAACGGCGGCGAGACCGGCCACTGAGCGTGCCCGAAACGACGACCCCCAGCCCGCTGCGCCTGGCGCTGGTCCCCGGCGACGGCATCGGACCGGAGGTCGTCGCAGAGGGCGTCCGCGTCCTGGACGCGGTCACCGGCGCCGCCGGGGTCAAGCTCGAGACCACCGAGTACGACCTCGGCGCCCGCCGCTGGCACGCCACCGGCGAGACGCTGCCGGACGGCGTGCTGGCGGAGCTGCGCGGCCACGACGCGATCCTGCTCGGCGCCGTCGGCGACCCCACCGTGCCCAGCGGCGTGCTCGAGCGCGGGCTGCTGCTCCGGCTCCGGTTCGCCCTGGACCACCACGTCAACCTGCGCCCGGCCAAGCTCTACCCCGGTGTCACGTCCCCGCTGAGAAGATCAAGCGGAATCGACTACGACGACATTGACTTCACTGTGGTCCGCGAGGGCACCGAGGGCCCGTACGTCGGCAACGGCGGCGTGGTCCGCGAGGGCGGCCCGCACGAGATCGCCACCGAGGTCAGCATCAACACGGCGTACGGCGTGGAGCGGGTCGTGCGGGACGCCTTCGGGCGAGCCGCCGCGCGCCCGCGCCGGCACCTGACCCTGGTGCACAAGACCAACGTGCTCGTGCACGCCGGCGGCCTCTGGGCGCGGACCGTCGCCCGGGTCGGCGAGGAGTTCCCGGACGTCACCACCGACTACCTGCACGTGGACGCCGCGTCGATCTTCATGGTCACGCAGCCGGAGCGGTTCGACGTGATCGTCACCGACAACCTGTTCGGCGACATCGTCACCGACCTGGCCGCGGCCATCACCGGCGGCATCGGGCTAGCGGCCAGCGGCAACCTCGACGTCAGCCACACCAACCCGTCGATGTTCGAACCGGTTCACGGCTCGGCGCCGGACATCGCCGGCACCGGCACTGCCGACCCGACCGCCACGATCCTGTCGGTGGCCATGCTGCTCGACCACGTGGGCCTGGTCGACG
>JAVEDA010000085.1 GCA_030841195.1 Actinomycetota bacterium
CGTGTACGGCGACAAGGTCAAGTGGGGCGCCGAACCGGTCCCGACCTCGACCGGCATGTCGGCGGAGGAGACCCACACATTCTCGGACGCCAAGAACGTGGCGATCTACTCGGCCTGCAAGGCCAAGGGCTCCGCATGGAGCGTGCTGAAGTTCGCCACCAGCAAGGCCCAGGACGGCTCCCTGCTCGACAAGACCGGCCAGATGCCGCTGCGCTCCGACCTCGAGACGGCCTTCCCGGCGTACTTCCAGGCCCACCCGGAGTACAAGGAGTTCGCCTCGTTCGCGTCCCGCACCGTCGAGGTTCCCAACGTCGACAACTCGATCGAGATCTGGCAGAAGTTCCGCGACGAGTACAGCTCGTCGGTGATCTTCGCGAAGACCTCGGTGGACGACGGCCTCTCCACGGCCGCCAGCGAGATCGACAAGCTCGCCGGCCAGTCCTGACCTGCCCACGGTCATGACGACAGCAACCGTCCCGCGCCCCGCGGGCACACCGCGCCGCAGCAGGCTGGCGACCGTCTTGGGTCGCCAGCCGCTGGGGATCGCCTTCGCGGCTCCCTACGCGATCTTCCTGGCAGCCGTCTTCGCCTACCCCCTCGGGCTGGCGGTCTGGATCAGCTTCCACGACTACTTCTTCACCGCTCCAGGGGCGAGCGTGGATCGGCCGTTCGTGGGCTTCGACAACTACGCCACCGTGCTCAGCGACCCCGACGTGCGTCGCTCGTTCTACAACGTGGGGGTGTTCCTGGTCATCAACGTGCCACTCACGGTGGTGCTGTCCCTGCTGCTGGCCAACGCCCTCAACGCCCCGATCCGGGGACGGACCTTCTTCAGGTCCAGCTTCTACGTGCCCTACATCACGGCGAGCGTCGCCTGCGTTGCCGTGTGGCTGTTCCTGTTCTCCCAGGACGGCATGGTCAACCAGGTCCTCGGCCCGCTCGCGCCGGACCCGAGCTGGCTGGTCAACTCCACCCTGGCGATGCCGTTCATCGCCGTCTTCGTCACCTGGAAGCAGCTCGGGCTCTACATCCTGCTGTACCTCGCGGCCTTGCAGTCGGTGCCGAAGGAGCTCTACGAGTCGTCGTCGGTGGACGGGGCCAGTCGCTGGCAGCAGCTGCGCAACGTCACCATCCCCGGCGTCCGGCCGGCCACGACGCTGGTCGTGATCCTGGCGACCATCACCGGCGCCAACATGTTCACCGAGCCCTACCTGCTCACCAATGGCGGTGGCCCGGACGGCGCGTCGGCGTCACCGGTGCTGGTGATGTACCAGAAGGGCATCGAGCAGGGGAACCCGGACGTCGCGTCCGCGATCGGTGTGCTGCTCGTGGGAGTCGTCCTGGCGATCTCGCTGACCAACCGCTGGCTGCTGGAGAGGGACTGAGATGGCACATGCAGTCGTGACCGGGCCGGCGGCCCCCGAGGACGAGGCCAGTCGAGCCGTCCCTGTCCCGGGGCCTCGGGGCTTCAGCTGGGGAACCGTTGTCCGGTACGTCGTCCTCGCCCTCGGCGCGGTCGTCTTCCTGTTCCCCTTCTACTACATGCTCGTCGGCTCGTTCCAGGCCAAGTCCGACACGTCGATCGGCGGCGCGTTCCCGATCGGTGGCTGGACCCTGAACAACTACAAGGAGATCAACTCCCGGGTGGACCTGGTGCAGTCGCTGGCCAACTCGGGCATCTTCACCGCCGGTGTGATTCTCGCCACGGTCGTCTTCGGCGTGCTCGCCGGCTACGCCTTGGCGGTGCTGCACTTCCGCGGCCGCGGCTCGCTGTTCGCGGCCATGCTGCTCGTGCAGCTGGTGCCGTTCCAGCTGCTGATCATCCCGCTCTACGTGATGATCGTCCGCAGCTACGGCCTTGCCGACTCCTACCTCGGCATGATCGTGCCGTTCGCGATCAACTCCACGGCGGTCTTCATCTTCCGGCAGTTCTTCCTGCAGCTGCCGGAGGATCTGTTCTCCGCGGCCAGGATCGACGGGGCAGGAGAGCTGCGCATCCTCTGGTCGATCGCGCTGCCGCTGGTGCGACCGGCGCTGCTGACCGTCACGCTGCTGACCTTCATCGGGCCGTGGAACGAGTTCCTCTGGCCGTTCCTCATCACCAAGGACAACAGCATGCAGCCGCTCGCGGTGTCGCTGGCCAACTACCTGTCCAACGTGGCCGGCCGGGCCAGCAACCCCTTCGGAGCGATCCTGGCCGGAGCCGTCGTGCTCGCGGCGCCCGCGGTCGCGCTGTTCGTGGCGTTCCAGCGGCACTTCACGTCCTCCGATCTCGGCTCCGGCGTGAAGGGCTGACCGTGCCTCTGCAGACGGATGTCGTCCCGTACTCCCTGACCAGGCTCGGCGTCGTCATGTCGCCGCAGGAGGGTGACCCGCTCGAGGCGATGGGCGTCCTCAACCCTGCTAGCGGGCGGGGACCGGACGGCACGTTGTACCTGCTGCCCCGGCTGGTGGCCGTGGGCAACGTCTCGCGGGTGGGGCTCGCCGAGGTCGTGGTCGAGGACGGTGTCCCGGTCGGCGTCGAGCGGCGCGGTGTGGTGCTCGAGCCGGACGAGGGCTGGGAGCGCGGCGCGAACAACGCCGGCGTCGAGGACCCCCGCACCACCTGGGTGCCCTGGCTCGGGATGCACCTCATGACCTATGTGGCGTTCGGGCCGCTCGGCCCCCGGTTGGCGCTGGCTGTGTCGGCCGACCTGCGCGAGTGGCGCCGGCTCGGCCCGGTGCAGTTCGCCTACCAGCCGGACCTGGACACCGACCTGTGCATGTTCCCCAACAAGGACGCGGTGTTCTTCCCGGAACCCGTGCCCGACCCGCACGGCCGCCCGGCCTTCGCCATGCTGCACCGCCCGATGTGGGACCTCGGCTGGTTCCGCGAGGGCGAGACCGTGCACCTGCCCGCGGGCATCACCGACGAGCGGCCGGGGATCTGGATCTCCTACGTCCCGGTCGACGAGGTGGTGGCGGACATCCGCGCCCTGGCCCGGCCCCGCGACCACCGGTGCATCGCGATGTCCGAGCACCCGTACGAGGCGCTCAAGATCGGCGCGGGGCCGCCGCCGATGCGCGTCGACGAAGGCTGGCTGCTGATCCACCACGGGGTCACCGGCGAGGCCCCGGTGGGCTTCGACCCCACCACCCAGCGGGTCGAGTACGCGGCCGGAGCGATGCTGCTCGACCCCGACGACCCGTCCCTTGTCCTCGCCCGCACCGCCAAGCCGATCCTGGTGCCGGAGACGGACGACGAGCGATCCGGCACGGTGCCGAACGTGGTCTTCCCGACCGCGATCGAGGAGGTCGACGGGACCACCTACGTCTTCTACGGCATGGCCGACTCCAAGATCGGCGTGGCGCGGCTCGACCACACGTGACACGCACCCTCGGACTTGGCCTGGCCGGCGCCGGCCGGTTCGGCGCGTTCCTCGCCGCGGCGGTCGCCGACCTGCCCGGCCTGCAGGTGCAGGCGGTGGCCGACCCGGACCAGGCGCGGGCGACGGAGCTGGCAGCGGCCCACGGTGCCACCGCGACCACCACGTGGCAGGACCTGCTGGCCGACGACCGGGTCGACGTCGTGGCCGTCGTCACCCCGCCGCACCTGCACGCCGAGGTCACCATCGGCGCGCTGACCGCCGGCAAGCACGTCCTTGCCGAGAAGCCCGTCGCGACCACCGTCGCCGACGCTCGTGAGGTCGCGGCAACAGCTGCCACCTCCGGTCGCCAGCTCGTGGTCGACCACGTGCTCCGCTACAACCCGCTGCTGCAGGCGCTGGTCACCCTGCAGACCGAGCTGCTCGGACCGGTGCAACGCTTCGCGTTCGAGAACGACGCCAGCGACGAGCACCTGCCCCCGGACCACTGGTTCTGGGACGAGGCGACCAGCGGTGGCATCTTCCTCGAGCACGGCGTGCACTTCTTCGACGCGGCACATCTCCTGATCGGCACCGCGCCCCGGGCCGTGTCGGCGACCGCCGCCCACCGCGCGGACGGCACGACCGACCTCGTGAGCGCCACCGCGCTGCACCCCGGCGGGGTGCTCGCGACCCACACGCACGGCTTCAGCCACGCGGACCGGTGCGAGCGGCAGGCCTGGCGGCTGGACCACGGCACGGCCGAGGTGCGGGTCGAGGGCTGGATCCCACTGCGGGCCCGGGTCGAGGCCTGGACCGACGACGCAGGCGCCGAGACGGCGTACGGCCTGCCCGGCCGGGCGGCCGCGCTGTTCGAGGTGCCCGGTCACCGGCTCGGGCCGGGCTCCGGGATCACGGCCGTCGTGCACCGCGACGCCGGCGCGCCGGCGGCCCGTGGCCGTGGCCGCGACCTCGTCCTGCCGCACCGCGTCATTCTCGAGCTCGTGCTCGGCGACGACGGCGCCAAGCTGCGCGTGTACGCCGAGAGCGTGCGCGCCGCGGCCGCCGACCTGGTGTCTGCCGCTGCTGGCGGGCCGCCGGTGCGCTCGGGCCCGGCCCAGGCGCTGGCCGCGACAACGGTTGCCGACGCCGCGCGGCGGGCCGCCGCCGAGGGCCGACAGATCCGCCCAGACCTCAGGAACGTCACCGACCACCGACCCACACCGCTGGAGACCAGATGAAGTCCACCCGACGCACCGTCGTCGCCCTTGTGCTCGCTCTGCTCGCTGCGCTGGTGGTGGCCCTGCCCGCCAGCCCGGCCGCCCTGGCGGCTGCACCGCTGACCAACCTGGCCCACCTCGACTGGCTCGGCGACCAGGTGACTCCGCCCGTACAGGCGGGCCACACGACGTACCGGATCGACAGTGAGCCGCAGCTCGGCGTGCTGTGGACCTACGCCGACCTGCGTGCCGACGGGCTCTACCACCGGGTCGGCGGCGGTGGACTCAAACCGGACGGGGTCAACTGGAAGCAGGGCGCCTTCAACGCCGACGACGTGTCCCGCGCTGCCGTCGTCTACCTGCGGCACTGGCAGCTGACCGGCTCGGAGACGAGCAAGCACAAGGCCTACCAGATGCTCCGCGGGCTGGCGTACTTCCAGACAGTCGACGGGCCCAACGCGGGCAACGTGGTGCTCTGGATGCAGCCGGACGGGACGTTGAACCCGGTCGCCGATCCCCCGGAGCTCCCCAGCCCGTCCGACTCCGGCGAGTCCTACTGGCTGGCGCGTACGACCTGGGCCCTCGGCGAGGGGTACGCGGCCTTCCACGGCGCACACGGAGCCGATGACGCGGAGTTCGCGGCGTTCCTCAAGGACCGGCTCGACCTCGCGGTCGGCGCGCTGCAGCGCCAACCGCTTTCTCGCTACGGCACCTACCGGCAGATCGACGGCACGCAGGTCCCGGCCTGGCTGGTCGTCGACGGCGCCGACGCCACCGCGGAGGCAGTGCTTGGCCTGTCGGCGTACGTCAGTGCGGGTGCACCGGCTGCGGCGCGGGACGCGCTGGCGAAGCTGTCCGAGGGCGTCGCCCTGATGAGTGGCGGCGACGCGCGTAGCTGGCCGTTCGGCGCGGTCATGCCCTGGGGGCTCGCACAGTCGGTGTGGCACGGCTGGGGCTCCCAGATGCCGGCCGCGCTGGCCCGGGCGTCCGCGGCGCTGGGCGACCCCGCGGTCGCCGCCCCGGCGGTGCGCGACTCGGCGACGTTCGACCCGTGGCTACTCACGTCTGGAGGCCCGGACAACGGTCGGCTCCCCACCCGGATCGACCGCTCGCAGATCGCCTACGGCGCCGACTCGCGCCTGCAGTCTCTGCTCGCGACCGCTGACGTGACCGGCTCGGCCGGCATCCGTCGGCTGGCGGGCTTCGCCGCGGCCTGGTACTTCGGCGCGAACGCCTCCGGCCAGCCGGCGTACGACCCGACGACCGGCCGCCCCGTCGACGGCGTGCAGGCCGACGGCAGCGTGAACCACAACGCGGGCGCCGAGTCGACCATCCACGCCCTGCTGTCGATGCTCGCGCTCGACAGCCATCCGGCGGTCGCCGAGATGGCGCGGACCGCTGCGATCAGTGAGCGGGTCGGCTCGCGCGCGGTGGATGCTGAGACCGGCACGCTGACCGGCGGCGCGCATGCCGTTGTTGCCGGGTGGACCGGCGAGTCGCAGTTCAGCGGCACCGGGTACGCCGCGCTCGGTGACGGTGCGACCGCCCGGGTCGACGTCGGCAAGGGTGAGGCGCGGCTGGTGATGGCCGTGGTCGACCTGCAGCCGCACAGCACAGCGGTCACCACGTTCCGGGCCGGTGACACGGTGCTCGGCAGCGTGCGGTCCGGGGACGTGGGGGAGCAGGGCGACTCACCGGCACCAGGAGCGCTGCTGCCGGTGACGTTGCCGGTCACGTTGCCGGCCGGGCAGTCGGCGGTGACGGCAACGACCGTGGCTGCCAACGGTGACGAGGCCCGCATCGACGCGCTGATGGTCGAGCCGCTCGTGTCGCGGCTCGTCCTCGGCGGGGGCGGGCACGGGTCCGCACTGCTGCGCAGCGCGGCGACCACCGACCGGCGTACGACGGTCGACGTGCCGGGTAGCGGCCCTGCCAGCATCGAGGTCTACGACGGCGCCGGACACCTGGTCCGGACCAGCACCTCCCGGGCTGCTCGCGACATTCCGGTCGTCGTGGTCGCGGGCGGGTTCACGGTGGTGCGCCGCTGACCCCGGCGACGGCAGGATGCATCGGATGGCCTCCGAGCTCGAGCTGCCGAGCAACCTGGTCGACGCCGCCGCCCAGGACCTCCACCCGCGGCGGCGCGACTGGGTGGCCCGGCTGCCGGGCATCGTGGCCGACCTCGCCGACCGGTGGGACCTGACGCTCGACGCGCCGTTCCAACCTGGCGGTCAGACGGCGTGGGTGGCCCCGGCACGGGACGCCGCAGGTCGCGACCTGGTGCTCAAGGCCGGCTGGACCAGCGTCGAGTCCCGGCACGAGGCCGCCGGGCTGCGGCTGTGGGCGGGCCGCGGCACGGTCTTGGTGCACGCCGACCATGTCGACGGGGACACGACGGCCCTCCTGCTCGAACGGGCCCGGCCCGGCACCGAGCTCGGTCGGTCGCTGCCCGAGGAGGAGCAGGACACAGTGGTCGCCGGGCTGCTGCGGCGGCTCTGGGTGCAGCCGCCGGCCGGGCACGAGTTCCGGCCGCTCGCGCAGATGTGCGAGGAGTGGGCGCAGGAGCACGAGGAGGACCCGCGGCGCAGCCTCGACCCTGGCGTGGCCCGGGCCGGTCTCGAGCTGTGGCGCAGCCTGCCGCTGACGGCCCAGCGCGAGGAGCTGTTGCTCACCGACCTGCACGCGGGCAACGTGCTGTCGTCCGGGCGGGAGCCCTGGCTGGTGATCGACCCCAAGCCGTACCTCGGCGACCCGGCGTACGACCCCCTGCAGCACCTGCTGAACTGCCCCGGCCGCCTGCATGCCGACCCGGGTGGCCTGGCCGACCGGATGGCCGGTCTCTGCAAGGTCGACCCCGAGCGGTTCCGGCGGTGGTTGTTCGCACGGTGCGTGGTCGAGTCCCCCTGGTGGCCGGAGCTGGCCCCGGTGGCCTCGGCGCTAGCCCGAATGGCGTAACTCTTAGCGATCTCTTTACTACTACGTGTAACTAACAGGACCCTTTCCTCGATGGAACCAGGCGAGCAGGCGACCAGTCGTCCGCCGGATCGAGGAGGCAGATGATGCATCGCCAGCGGGGTCGCCGGATCGCGGCCGGGTCGGTCGCGACCGTCCTGTCGCTCGCACTGCTCGGCGGGTCGGCAGCTCCGGCTCAGGCCGGCCTGCTGGACGGCCTCGTCAGCACGCTCACCGGCACAGTGACCGCCACGACGACGCTGGTGACCGGCACGCTGAACAGCCTGCTCAGCCCGACCGGCTGGATCGTGGACGACGGCGAGACCCGGATGGACCACGTCGCGGCCGTGATCGGGGCCGACCGCCTCTACGCCCGCGGCTACACCGGCAAGGGTGTGGGGGTTGCGCTGGTCGACACCGGCGTGGTGCCGGTGCCAGGGCTCACCTCGGGCAACGTCGTCAACGGCCCAGACCTGTCCTTCGAGAGCCAGTCGGACCAGCACCGCTACCTCGACACATTCGGGCACGGCACCCACATGGCCGGGATCATCGCGGGCAACGACCCGCAGACCCTGCTCGGCCTCGGCCGGTTCCAGGGCATCGCTCCGGGCGCCCGGCTGACCAGCGTGAAGGTGGCCACTACCGACGGCGCCGTGGACGTCTCCCAGGTGGTCGCCGCCGTCGACTGGGTCGTGGCGCACCGCAACGACGACCCGCGCAACCCGACCCGCGTGCTGAACCTGTCCTACGGCACCGACGGTGTGCAGGACTACCGCCTCGACCCGCTGACCCACGCGGTCGAGAACGCTTGGCGGGCCGGTATCGTCGTGGTCGTCTCCGGTGGCAACAACGGGACCGACAGCCCCCACCTCAACAACCCGGCGTACGACCCGTACGTCCTCGCGGTCGGGGCATCGGACACCAAGGGAACCGTCGACGCCGGGGACGACGTCGTTCCCGCCTTCAGCAGCCGGGGGGACGCCAGCCGCCGGGTCGACCTGGTTGCTCCTGGCCGGTCGATCACGTCGCTGCGCGACCCGGGCTCCACCATCGACGACGCGCACCCGAGCGCCCGGGTCGACACCCGCTTCTTCAAGGGCAGCGGCTCCTCGCAGGCCGCCGCTGTGGTCTCCGGTGCGGTGGCCCTGCTGCTGCAGAGCCGTCCGGGCCTGAGCCCGGACCAGGTCAAGGCGCTGCTGCGCCAGTCGGCCGAGAGCATGCCCGCCGCGGACACGGCCGGACGTGGCGCCGGCGAGCTCGACGTCTACCGCGCGTTCCTGGCCGCGACCCCGACGACCACCCAGACCTGGGCGCCCTCGACAGGGCTCGGCTCGCTCGAGAAGGCGCGCGGCACCCAGCACGTCGCCGACGACGGCGTCGAGCTGACCGGCGAGAACCAGGTCCTCGGACCGTTTGACGCGAAGACCTGGGCGTCCGCCAGCGCCAACTTCACGGCCTGGAACGGCGGGACGTGGGCCGGCTCCTCCTGGACCGGCAAGGCGTGGTCCGGGTCGAACTGGGCCGGCAAGGCGTGGTCCGGTGAGACCTGGTCCGGGAAGGCGTGGTCCGGCAAGGCCTGGTCCGGCACCGCGTGGTCGAGCACGACGTGGACCAGCAGCAGCTGGGTGGGCAAGTCGTGGTCCGGGAAGTCCTGGTCCGCGGCCGGGTGGAACGGGCCGTGACCGAGAGTCCAGCTGCGCTGGGCTACCCCGGGCGGGTCTGGCTGGTCCTGGCCGGGATTGCCGCGGCAGGGGCGGCCCTCCAGCTCGCCGTGCTGGTGTCCGCGCCGGCAGCCGGGACCTGGCAGGTCGGGCTCCCGGTCGCGGTCGTCGTGGTGGTCCTGCTCGCGGGCTTCGCTGCCACCGAGGTCGCGGTCGTGCACATCCCGACCGGGCGCAACACCTTCACCCTGACCCTGAGCGAGATCCCCCTTGTTGTCGGGCTGTTCCTCCTGGGTCCGGTGGCCCTCGTCCTGGTCCGGGTGCTCGGCGCGCTGGTGCCACTGGCCGTCCGCAACCGTCGTAGTCCCCGCAAGCTGGTGTTCAACCTCGCGTGGTACTGGGTCGAGGCCTGCACAGCGGCGCTGATCTGGCACGGGTTCGGCGGCCGGATCGGGGAGCTGACGCCCACCACCTGGTTGGCGTCCGGTGTCGCGGTCGTGGTCGTCGACCTGGTCGGGACGCTGCTCATCTCGCTCGTGATGGCCGTCGATGCGGGCGTCCGGCCACGGTTGCGTGAGCTGCTGTCCGAGGGCAACCCCGTGGTCGCGCTCGTCAACGCGAGCGCTGCTCTGGTGGTCCTCTACGTGCTCACCGTGGACTGGCGGGCCATCTGGACCGTCGCCGTCGTCGTCGGGGTGCTCGTCTTCGCGCTCCGCTCGCACAACCGGCTCCGCCGTCGTACCGAGAGCCTCGAGCAGCTCGGCCGGTTCACCGGTGAGATCGGCGGCCAGCTCGACGTGGACTCCGCGGCAGCTGCGGCTCTGCTCTGGATGACCCGCGCGCTGAAGGCCGAGGTCGTCGAGCTGACGCTGACCGAGCAGTTCGCGGGACGGCCACGCCGATGGGTCGCCCGGTACGACGGGTCGGTCGCGACCCCGGACGGCCCGGGCGACGGCAGCGTCCTGCAGCCGTGGCTCGCTGCGGGCCCGGTGCTCGTCCGGCGCGGCGCGAAGGACCGCGTTCTCGGCGGGGCCTTGCGCTCAGCGGGGCTGCGCGACGCGATCGCCATGCCGCTGCAGGGCGACGGCCAGGTGATGGGAACGCTGCTCGTGGGGGACCGGCTCGGCGACGTCGAGACGTTCGGGCCGAACGACATGCGCGAGCTCGTCGCGCTCGGCAACCACCTCGGTGTCACGCTGCGGAACGCGCGTCGCGCGGACCTGATCCGGGAGCAGGCCGACGACCAGCTGCGCAGATCGCTGCACGACGAGCTGACCGGGCTGCCCAACCGCCGGTGCCTCGAGCAGCGCCTCACGACGCACCTCGGGGCCGGCGGCAGCGCGGCGGTGATCCTGCTCGACCTGGACCGCTTCAAGGACATCAACGACACCCTGGGCCACCACACAGGTGACGCCCTGCTGCGGATGGTGGCCGAGCGGCTCGACCGCAGCACTCCGAGCGACACCGTGGTGGCCCGCTTCGGCGGTGACGAGTACGCCGTCCTGCTGCTCACCGGTGACGCCGGGAGCACGGCGTCGGTCGCCGACATGGTCCGGCAGGCCTTTGCGGTGCCGTTCGGGCTCGACGAGCTGCAGGTGACGGTCGAGGCCAGCCTGGGCGTCGCGGTGACGACGGCCTCGACTGCCACGGGCGGGCCGGCTCCGTCGACAAAGCCGGCCGAGCTGCTCCGGCAGGCCGACATCGCGATGTTCGCGGCCAAGACCCGCCGGACCGGTGTGGAGTACTACCGGGCCGAGCTCGCGGTCGGCAGCCCGGCCCGCCTCACGCTGCTCACCGACCTGCGCAACGCCATCAGCCGCGGTGAGCTCACGGTGCACTTCCAGCCGAAGCTCCGGCTGCGCGACGGAGAGGTGATCGGCGCGGAGGCCCTGGTCCGGTGGAACCATCCGGAGCGCGGCGTTCTCGGGCCGGACGAGTTCGTCCCGGTCGCCGAGCACAGCGGCCTGATCTCGCCGCTCACGTTCGTGGTGCTCCGTCAGGCGCTCGCGGCCTGCGCGGAGTGGCGGCGGGCCGGGCGGCCGCTCGGAGTGGCCGTCAACATCTCGCCTCGCAGCCTGCTGGAGCCGTCGTTCGTCGACGAGGTCGCCCGCGCCATCGCGGCCGTCGAGGTGCCGGCGTCCGCGGTCACGCTGGAGATCACCGAGTCCAGCCTGATGGCCGACCCGGAGCGGGCGATCGAGGCCCTCCAGCGCCTCCGGACCCTCGGCGTGCAGCTGTCTATCGACGACCTGGGGACGGGGTACTCGTCGCTGTCCTACCTGCAGCGGCTGCCGGTGACCGAGGTGAAGATCGACAAGTCGTTCCTGCTCGAGCAGGAGGACGGTGTCGACGGCTTCGCGCTCGTCGGGGCCATCGTCGACCTCGGGCACCGGCTGGGGCGGCACGTCGTGGCGGAGGGCGTCGAGCACGAGGACGTCTGGCGTCAGCTCCAGCAGCTGGGCTGCGACTCGGCGCAGGGCTACTGGATGAGCCGGCCGCTGTCTGCCGTCGACTTCGCCGGGTGGCTGGACCGGTGGCGTCCCCGCCAGGTGGCCCAGCTCCGCGCCATCGGCTGACGCGGGTCCGGGACTAGCGCTCGGGCAGGCCGGGGAACGGCACGCTGCCGCCCCGCCACCGGGACGCGGCGACCGCGGCCTCGGCGAGTCCACCCGTGGCCTCCCGGCGCAGGTCGCGGTCGGCGCGGTCGACGAGGTCGGCCACCGCGTCGGCCCAGACCGCGGCGAGCCGCTCCTCGAGCAGGGTGACCAGGGTCCGGGCCTCCTCGGCCGTGGTCACCGGGGAGGGCAGCGCATAGGAGGCCGCCGGCGGCAGAGGCGCCACGCCCAAGCCGGCCAGCTGCCCCTCCAACCGGTCCCGGCTCGCGCGGTGGGCGGTCCAGCCGCGCTCGGCCCGGACGCGGTCCGTGCCGGACAACCGGGCGCCCGCGACGCCGTAGCCGTAGACCACCGCGTGCTCGGCGGCCAGCACCCGCTGCAGCACCTCGCTCTGCCGACGCGCGGCCGGCGCGAGCTGGCTCACGGCAGGTCCCGCCGGAGCAGGTCGGCGTGGGTCGACTCGCAGGCGGCGATGGAGGCGAGCAGCCGGCCCAGGTCGGCCCGGGCCGCCAACACCTGGCCGGTACGCCGGTCCGCGGCGGCCCGTTCCAGTCCGGCCAGCCAGGTGACGGCCGCGGCCGGCGTCGACGGCACCTGCGGCGGTGCGGCCGAGGGGGAGGGCGACCCGGTGCTCGTCGACGGTGACGGTGACGCCGTGGGTTGCGGACCCTCGAGCGCGACGACGTGCGCCTCGTGCTCGGCGGCCAGCGACCGCAGCCGGGCCAGCCGGGCGCTGCCGGCGTCCGGGACGGCCGCCGCGACCGCGGCATAGGCCGCGACGAGCACCCGGACCTCGCCGGCCACCGCGCGGCGCAGTCGGAGGTCGGGGTCGGGCCGAGGCGGCTGCGGGTTCTCGGCCGGGAGACAGGCGGCGAGCGCGAGGGCTCCGCCGGTGGCCAGCACCGCGCGGCGGGTCGGTCCGTCCACGGGCGTGATGATCGCACGGCCTCGTGCAGGTACCCTCGGACCACAGGCTCGGGGGTTGAGGCATGCCGCCCCGCGCCGGCAGCACGACAACAGCAGAGCGAGGAGGTCCACCCATGGGCAAGGCGTCGGACCGTGACTCGCTCGTCAGGCTGCTCGCACCCGTGGTCGAGTCCCAGGGGCTCGACCTCGAGGACGTCGTCGTCACCCAGGCCGGGAAGCGCCGCCAGCTGCGGGTGGTCGTCGACCAGGACGGCGGCATCTCGCTGGACACCGTCGCCGCCGTGAGCACGGCGGTCGCCGCACAGCTCGACGACTCGGACGCGATGGGCGGCTCGCCGTACGTGCTCGAGGTGACCTCGCCCGGCGTGGACCGTCCCCTGACCGCGCCGCGGCACTGGCGGCGCAACCGGACCCGGCTGGTCAAGGTCGCGACGGCCGAGGCCACCGCGCTCGAGGGCCGGCTGGTCGAGGTCGACGACGACGGCATCGGCGTCGAGTCCGACGGGGTGGTGACCCGGCTGGCCTGGGACCGGGTCGCGTCCGGGCGGGTGCTGGTCGAGTTCAACCGACCGTCCAAGACCGAAGGCGAGGTCTGAGCCGTGGACATCGACATGGGCGCACTGCGTGCTCTCGAGCGGGAGAAGGAGATCTCCTTCCCGATGCTCGTCGAGGCCATCGAGTCGGCCCTGCTCATCGCCTACCAACGCACCGACGGCCACCAGCCGCGGGCGCGGGTCGAGCTGGACCGCAAGAACGGGCACGTCACCGTCTGGGCGGCCGAGACCGACGAGGACGGCTCGGTGCTGCGCGAGTGGGACGACACCCCGACCGGGTTCGGCCGGATCGCGGCGACGACCGCAAAGCAGGTCATCCTCCAGCGGCTGCGGGACGCCGAGGACGAGCAGACCTTCGGTGAGTTCTCCGGCCGCGAGGGCGACATCGTGAGCGGGGTCGTGCAGCAGGGCAAGGACCCGCGCAACGTGTTCGTCGACCTCGGCAAGATCGAGGCCGTGCTGCCGCCGCCGGAGCAGGTGCCGGGGGAGAACTACGAGCACGGGCTCCGGCTGCGCTGCTACGTCGTGCAGGTGCGCAAGGGTCCGCGCGGCCCGTCGATCATGCTCTCGCGCACCCACCCGAACCTGGTCCGCAAGCTGTTCGCCCTCGAGGTGCCCGAGATCGCCGACGGCACGGTCGAGATCGCGGCGGTGGCCCGCGAGGCCGGCCACCGCACCAAGATCGCGGTGAAGTCCAACCGGCAGGGCGTGAACGCCAAGGGCTCCTGCATCGGACCGATGGGCTCCCGGGCCCGGGCCGTGATGGCCGAGCTGCACGGCGAGAAGATCGACATCGTCGACTGGTCGGAGGACCCGGCCCGGTTCCTGGCCGAGGCACTGCAGCCGGCCAAGGTGCTCAAGGTCGAGATCGTGGACCTGGCCGCTCGGTCGGCCCGGATCACGGTGCCCGACTACCAGCTGTCGCTGGCCATCGGCAAGGAGGGCCAGAACGCCCGCCTCGCCGCCCGGCTCACCGGCTGGCGGATCGACATCCGGCCGGACGTCACCCGCGACACGGTGCCAGCTCCGGCGCCGGCTCCGGCGGAGGACCCCGCCTGAGCGCGCCGGTCCGCACCTGCGTGGGCTGCCGCCGGCGCGTCCCGGCGGCCGAGCTGCTGCGGGTGGTGGCCCGGGACGGTGCTGTGGTGCCCGACCCGACGCACCGGCTGCCTGGCCGGGGCGCGCACCTGCACCCGGTCGTCGCCTGCCTCGACCTGGCCGAGCGGCGCAAGGCCTTCCCGCGAGCCCTCCGGGTCCCGCCGCCCCTGACCACGGATCTGGTACGCCGGGTGATCGCGGGCGCCGATGACCTCACCATGCCGCCCTGACCTGCGGGTTTCCCATGATCGGATGCGCTTTCGGGCTGCTGAGGACCGAATGGCTACCCGTTGTTGTCGAAGGGGCTCCGAGGGGCTGCCGGGATGCCTCGCCCCGCGTAGCGCGTTACACTCGGTGCGACCGCGATCAGAACTGCGCCGACGAGGCGCGGTTCTTGCACGTCCGCGGCCTCAACAGAGGCATAACCGTCCAATCCGGAAGCGAGTCGAGACGCTGATGAGCACCCGATGAGCACGCACCAATGAGTGCCCCCGTGCAGTAACGACGGTCCGCCGCTGGTCTAGATCCAGCCCGGACCTCAGACAGGAGAGATGTGGCTAAGGTCCGGGTCTACGAGCTCGCGAAAGAGCTCGGCGTCGAGAGCAAGACCGTCATGGCGAAGCTGAACGAGCTCGGTGAGTTCGTCCGGTCAGCCTCCTCGACGGTCGAGCCCCCCGTCGTACGAAAGTTGAGGGACGCCCTCCCTGCCGCGGCACCCGCCGACGCAGGGGAGAAGGCTCCCGCCAAGAAGGCCGCCGCGAAGAAGTCGGCTGCCCCCACCCCCGCCGCCCCCGCGGCACCCACGCCTGCCCCGGCGCCCGCCGAGGCTCCCGCGGCAGCCGCGCCGGCTGCTCCCGCCGCCCCTGCGCCGTCGGCGCCGTCGGCCCCCGAGCAGCCTGCCGTCCAGGCGCCCACCCCCGGTCCGCGTCCTGCCGCAGCGGCGGCGTCCGCGGCCGAGGCCCCGGCCCGGCCGGGTGGCGCCGCGCCGCGTCCGTCCGGTCCGCGTCCGGGCAACAACCCGTTCACCTCGGGCGGCTCGTCCGGCATGGGCCGTCCCTCGACGCCGCGGCCGGGCAACAACCCCTACTCCACCGACGGCGCCACGGGCATGTCCCGCCCGGGCGCCGCGCCGCGGCCGCCCGCTCCCCGTCCGGGTGGCGGCAGCGGTCCCGGTGGCCCGCGCCCCAACCCGGGCATGATGCCCGCGCGTCCGGCGCCCGGTGTCGGCCGGACCGCCCCCGGCGGCGGCCGTCCCGGTGCTCCGGCCGGCCGAGGCCGTCCGGGTGCGCCCGGCGGCGCTGGTCGTCCGGGTAGCGGTGGTGGTGGCGGCGGCTACGGCGGCGGTGGCGCTCCCGGCGCCGGCCGCCCCGGTGGCGGCGGCTTCGGCGGCGGCCGTGGTGGCGGTCCGCGTCGCGGTGGCACCGCGGGTGCCTTCGGGCGCCCCGGCGGTCCGCCCCGTCGTGGCCGGAAGTCGAAGAAGCAGCGGCGCCAGGAGTTCGACAACATGGCGGCGCCCTCGCTGGGCGGCGTCTCGGTGCCCCATGGCGACGGCACGACCGTCGTGCGGCTGGCCCGTGGCTCCTCGCTGACCGACTTCGCCGACAAGATCGATGCCAACCCGGCGTCGCTGGTCACGGTGCTGTTCCACCTCGGTGAGATGGCCACCGCGACGCAGTCGCTGGACGAGGACACCTTCCAGCTCCTCGGCGCCGAGCTCGGCTACTCGATCCAGATCGTCAGCCCCGAGGACGAGGACCGCGAGATCCTCGACTCGTTCGACATCGACTTCCTCGGCGAGGACTGGGACGACGACGACCTCGTCTCTCGCCCGCCGGTCGTCACCGTCATGGGTCACGTCGACCACGGAAAGACCCGGCTGCTGGACGCGATCCGCAAGACCGACGTCCTCTCCGGCGAGGCCGGCGGCATCACCCAGTCGATCGGTGCCTACCAGGTCCACACCACGCACGACGGTGTGGAGCGGGCGATCACCTTCATCGACACTCCGGGTCACGAGGCCTTCACGGCCATGCGTGCCCGCGGTGCCAAGGTGACCGACATCGCGGTGCTCGTGGTGGCGGCCGACGACGGCGTGATGCCGCAGACCATCGAGGCGCTCAACCACGCGCAGGCAGCAGACGTGCCGATCGTGGTCGCCGTCAACAAGATCGACAGCGAGGGCGCCAACCCGGCCAAGGTTCGCCAGCAGCTCACCGAGTACAACCTGGTGGCTGAGGAGTACGGCGGTACGACGATCTTCGTCGACGTGTCGGCCAAGCAGGGCACCAACATCGACCAGCTGCTCGAGTCGATCCTGCTGACGGCTGACGCCGCCCTGGACCTGCGCGCGGTGGCCGACGCCCCTGCCCGCGGTGTCGCGATCGAGGCACACCTCGACCGCGGCCGTGGCCCGGTGGCGACCGTCCTGGTGCAGCGCGGCACGCTCGCCGTCGGTGACTCGATCGTCGCCGGCGACGCCTACGGCCGGGTCCGCGCCATGCTCGACGAGCACGGCGAGAATCTCGACGTGGCGCTGCCGTCCCGTCCGGTGCAGGTGCTCGGCTTCACCTCCGTGCCCGGCGCCGGCGACAAGTTCCTCGTCGCCGACGAGGACCGCATCGCCCGCCAGATCGCCGAGAAGCGTGCGGCCATGCAGCGCAATGCTGCGCTGGCCAAGGCGCGCAAGCGGGTCTCGCTGGAGGACTGGCTGCAGACGAGCAAGGTCGACACGCTCAACCTGATCCTCAAGGGCGAGGGTTCGGGCTCGGTCGAGGCGCTCGAGGACGC